>DASUUD010000120.1:0-19536 GCA_036374255.1 Solirubrobacterales bacterium
CGAGGCCCCGAAGCCTCCCACCGTGGCCAGCGCCGTCACCGCAACGGCGACTATCCGCCGCCCCAGGCGCTCGAACCGCATCGTCTGCCAGCCTTCCTCACGGGCGATCTCGGCAAGGGCGGGGTCCGGGTTGACGACCACGGGATGACCCACCGCGCGGAGCATCGGGAGATCCGAGAGAGAGTCCGAATAGGCGTAGGACGCCTCCAGGTCGATGCCGTGCTCGGCGGCATAGGACTGCATCGCCTCGACCTTGCCCGGGCCGTAGACGAAGGGCCCCTCGAAGCGGCCCGTGAAGGCCCCCTCGGCATCAACCTCGTAGCTTGTCCCGATCCCGCCGTCCATGCCGAGAACGCTCGCCAGGTGGGCGACGATGCCGTTGCCGGCGGCGCTGACGATGAAGGTCGCTCGTCCGGCGTCCTGGTGGGCGTAGACCTCGTTCAGCATCTGCGGGTAGATGCGCGGCAGGATCGCCGCCATCACCTCGGGGGTCATCCGCTCGACCGAGCGCGACGGCACGCCGGCGATCAGCTCCCTGGCCACCTTGAGCACCTCGGCGGTGCGGGCGTCGGTGGTGCCGCGGAGTCGATAGCGGAGGTGCTCGAGAGCCCAGCTCGCCAGCTGGCGGCGACCGACGACGCCGTGGCGTGCCGCGATGCGCGCGAACTGCATCCCGGACGACCCCGCCATCAGGGTCTTGTCGAGGTCAAAGAATGCCGCGGCGGGCTGCGCCTGGTTAGGACCCATTCACCTCGAGGACGATTGCGTCTCCCTGACCGCCGCCTGAGCAGATCGCGGCGACGCCGAGGCCGCCGCCCCGACGCTGCAGCTCGTGCAGGAGGGCGCCGACGATGCGGCCCCCTGAAGCGCCGATCGGATGGCCGAGCGCGATCGCCCCGCCGTTCACGTTGACCTTCTCCTCGTCGACTCCGAGCATGCGCATCGAGTTGAGGGCGACCGAGGCAAACGCCTCGTTGATCTCCCAGAGATCGACGTCCTCCGGCGACTTGCCTATCTTCTCCAGCGCCTGCTTGGCGGCGTTGGCTGGGGTCCTCGCCAGGTAGGGGAACTCGTCAGCGACGGTGCCGTAGGAGACGATCCGGGCCAGCGGGGCGCGGCCCTCGCGCTCCGCCCACTCTTCGGAGGCGACCACGATCGCGGCGGCCCCGTCGTTGACGCCGGGGGCGTTGCCCGCGGTGTGTGTCGCGTCCTCGCCGCCGATCGCCTTCAGGCCCGCCAGCGTCTCGACCGTGGTATCGGGCCTGATCGCCTCGTCGGTCTCGACCTGCGTCTCGCCCTTTCGGGACCTGACGGTGACCCCGATGATCTCCTCTGCGAGGCGGCCGGCGTCGGTCGCCTCGGCGGCGAGCCTGTGCGAGCGCTCCGCGAAGCGATCCATGTCGACGCGCGTGATCTCCAGCTCGTTTGAGACGTCGCTCGCCTCATTGATCATCTGCTTATGCGTGAAGGGGTTGGTGAGGCCGTCGTGGACCATCGCGTCGATCGCTTCCACGTTGCCCATCCGGTAGCCGAAGCGGGCGCCCGGAAGCAGGTGCGGCGCCTGGCTCATCGACTCCATCCCCCCGGTCACGGCGATCTCGGTGTCGCCGGCCCTGATCGCCGTGTCGGCGATCCCGAGCGAGCGCATCCCGGATGCGCACACCTTGTTGATCGTCTCCGAGGGAACCTCCTTGGGGATGCCGGCCTTGATCTGAGCCTGGCGCGAGGGAATCTGTCCCTGCCCCGCCTGCAGCACCTGGCCGAAGACGACCTGCTGGACCTGCTCGGCATCGACGCCGGAGCGCTCCAGGGCGGCACCGATCGCATTTCCGCCGAGCTCGGTGGCGTCGAGCGAGGAGAGTGCGCCGCCCATCTTGCCGAAGGGGGTTCGCGCGGTTCCGAGGATGACTGAGCTGGGCATCTAATGCCTTTCTTGTGCTTGTGACGGTGAGCCTGAGGGCGCCTGCCCGGAGGCGGACGATACCGACTTGACCCTCTCCATCTCCGCGAAGAGCGCCCGCGCCTCCTCGGGAGCGAGCTCGCGGTCGAGGAGGGGCAGGTAAACCTCCTCCTCCTTGGCGAAGTGGACGCCCACCAGGGTGTGCAGTCCGTAGAGGACGCGGCGCAGCTCGCGCTCCTCGGGGGAGGACAGCTCCCCCTCGTCCAGCTTCGCGCGCAGCTCGCCCAGGCGCGCTGTGAGCCGTCCGACCTCGGCATGGTCGCGGCGCATCGTGTCCGTCGCGCCGGTCGCGCCACGCGAGCCGATCAGCTGGTCGACCTTCCCGTAGAGAACCTGGTCCTCGGCAGTCGCATGGGGGATCAGCTCCTCGCTCAGAAAGGCGTGAGCGGCCTCGACCCTCTCCCTCTGCTCTGCCAGAGGGGCGTCGCCGATCGAGTCGGCGGCATTGGCAAGCGCCTCGATGCTCGGCAGCAGCTCCCGGTGCTCCTCGCGGAGCGGCGTCGTGACCGAGGCTCCCGGCGGGACCTCATGGTCGTGGGTGTGGTGGCTCATCGCTTCCTCCTTCACCGGTGAGGGACTGACCGCGAGCCGAGCCCCGGCATACATGGAGTCTGGCGCAAAGGCGACGCGAGCGCTGTGCCCAAAGGCCGCATGACCGATGAGCCGCGATCGCGATGTACTCTGAGGTCGGAGCGAGTGTCCACCGGACGAAGGGCTCGGAGGGGCAATTGGGACCACCACGATTCGCAGCTGTCGCGGCCGTGACGCTGGCGCTGCTGATGCCGACCGGCGCAGCGGCGGCGACGCTGTGCGTCAACAAGGGGGGACCGCAGTGCACCCAGGCATTCACTGCAGCCGAACTGGATGCCGCGATCGAAACCGCGAACGAAAACCAGATGTCGTTCGACCGAATCGAGATAGGCCCCGGTACCTACGACGACGGCCCCTTCAACGCCTCCAGCAACACGGACATCGTCGGCGCCGGGCCGGGTCAGACGGTGATCACCAACGCCGCCCCGACCGGGTTCAACAGCGCGGTCTTCCTTGCCAATTTCCCGGGCCAGGCCATCTCGGACCTTACCCTCAGGATCGGGCCGGGGGAATACTCACGGGGCCTGCAGGTCGGCTCCGAAAGCCTGGTGGAGCGCGTCCATATCGAAACCGGCGCGGGCGCAGAGCCGAGCGTGGGGCTGGACGCTTTCGGCGCCACCGTGCGCCAGGTGCAGGTCCGTCTCCCGCTGGGACAGCCGAACGTCGGAGCCTCGATGGCCGGCACGCTCGAAGACTCGACGTTTGAGGCGGGCCACGGTGTCTTCTTCGGCGGGGGCGTCGCGCGACGTGTCCTCGCGATCGGCAATACGGCGATGTCGGCGCGGGGCTCCCAGATCGAAAACAGCGTGCTGCGGGCGACCGGGCCGGAATCGGTGGGATTCGCGCTCACGCAATTCGATGCAGGAGAGGTCGTGCTCTCCCATGTGACCGTGGCCGGCGACGCCTCGCCGGGCGGCGTGGGGATCAAGGCAGAGAAGGGCGACGGGGCCTTCGTGCCGCTCTCCTCGGCGCTGACCGTCCGGAACGCGGTCGTCTCCGGGTTCCCCACCGCACTCACGCACCGTGGTCATGCAGGGGGTGTGGAAATGCCGTGCGGCGTCTCCTGCCAGATAACGCAGACGACCGAGGTCGCCTACTCGGCGCTCGACCTCCCGGAGGGGGTCTCCGACCTGGGCGGCCCGGGATCGCTCAACCTCGGAGCCGGCAACGTCGACCTCGGCGACCCGCGCTTCGCCGACGCCGCGGCGGGCGACTACCGCCCACGCTTCGACTCGCCGCTGATCGACGCCGGCGAGCCGCTGCCGCTCGGCTCGGGCAGCATCTATACCGGTGAGTCCCCGGTCGACCTGGCCGGGCTCGAGCGAATCGTCGACGGCCGGCCCGGCGGCAACCCGGCGGCGCGGCGGGACATCGGCGCCCACGAGTACGCCCGCCGTCCCCCGGCTGCCCTCATCACCGGGCCGGCACGGGCGCTGCTCTACCGACCGGTTCGCTTCAGCGTCGAGGCGTCCGATCCCGACCCGCTTGACGCGCTTTCCCTTCGCTTCTCCTTCGACGGCCGCGACGGGGGCTCGAGGGCGACGCACGTCTTCACAACCCTGGGGAGCCACACGGCGCAAGTCACGGTGACCGATCCGACCGGGGCGGCGGCGAGCGCGGAGACGACCTTCCGGGTGCGAGCCCGACCGGGCCGCTGCGCCAACCGTCGCTCAGGTGGCGCCCGCCGGGACGTCTTCAAGGGGACCCGTGCGGGAGAGACGCTGAAGGGACGGGGTGGGCGTGACTCGCTCCGGGGGCGGGGCGGCGTGGACTGCCTGTGGGGAGGCGCGGGCAACGACTTCCTCGCGGGAGGCAAGGCCAAGGACCGCATCAACGGCGGTGCAGGGGGGGACCGAATCTCCGCCCGAGACCGGAAGCGCGACCGTATCGACTGCGGGCCGGGTCGGGACATCCTCCTCGCGGACCGCAACGACGCTCGGCGCCGCTGTGAGGTCGTGCGAAGCCGCTGACTAGACTCGCCGGCGATGCAGTTGGAGACTCGACAGGTTGATCTGCCCGACGTCGACGCCGATCTTCTCGCGGTCGGGCTCTACGAGGATGGCGAGCTTCCACCCGAGCTAGCCGCGGCCCCGGGAGCGGCCGACGCCAAGGGCAGGTTCGAAAGGCTGGCGATGCTCCGCCCCGAGCGCCCGGCGCGCGTGCTGGCGGTGGGGCTCGGCAAGCGGGCCGAGATGGACGCCGAGCGAGCGAGGATCGCGGCCGCTCTCGCAGCCAAGGAGGCGAACCGGCTGGAGGCCGAGTCCCTCGCCTGGCTTCTCCCTCCCTCCGACCAGGACGCGGCGCTCGCCGAGGGCCTGGTGACCGGCACGATCCTGGGCGCCTACCGGTTCGACCGCTTCCGCAGCAAGGATCCCGAGGAGCCGTCGCCGCCGGCGATCGATTCGCTGACCCTGCTGGGACCCGAGGAGCTGGCCGACGTCGCCGATGCGGCGCGGGCCTGCGCCGAGGCGCAGAACCGAGCCCGCGACCTGCAGAGCCTTCCCTCCAACGTCGCCACCCCGTCCTTTCTGGGCAGGCGGGCCCGGGAGATCGCCTCCCACCACGACGCGGTCACCGCGGAAGTGCTCGGTCGCGAGGAGATCTCCGCCCAGGGGATGGGCGGCCTCGTCGCCGTCAGCCAGGGGGCCGAGGAGGAGCCGAAGCTGATCGTCCTGCGCTACGCGGGCGGCGGCTCCTCGCCGCCCCTGGGGCTGGTCGGCAAGGGCGTCACCTTCGACACGGGCGGCATCTCCCTGAAGCCCTCCGCCTCGATGCACGAGATGAAGATGGACATGTCGGGAGCTGCCGCTGTGCTCGAGGCGGTCGGCGCGATCGCGGATCTGGGTCTGGCACTCGACCTGATCGCGGTCGTGCCGGCGACCGAGAACATGCCGTCGGGGACCGCGATCAAGCCCGGCGACATAATCACCCAGCACAACGGAAAGACGGTGGAGGTCAACAACACCGATGCCGAGGGCAGGCTCATCCTCGCGGACGCCCTCTCCTACACCGTCGAGCTCGGAGCGGAGCGGATCATCGACCTCGCGACCCTGACCGGCGCGGTGCTGATCGCACTCGGGTCGACCTACGCCGCTCTGGTCTCCAACGACGACGACCTCGCCGCCGCGGTCAAGGCCGCCGGGGAGGCGACCGGTGAGCTGGTCTGGCGGCTCCCCCTCCACCGCGAGTACAAGGAACTGACCAAGGGAACGGTCGCCGACCTCACCAACTCCTCGCCGAAGCGCAAGGCGGGGACGATCTACGCCGCCTCCTTCCTGGAGGAGTTCGTGGGCCAGACCCGCTGGGCCCATGTGGACATCGCGGGCACGGCCTGGGACGTCGGCCGTTCCTACACGGGCAAAGACGCCAGCGGCTTCGGTGTAAGGCTGCTAGTCGAGCTGGCCCGCGAGCTGAGCGAATAGCGCTTGGCGCCCCGGCAATCCGGGCTTGGGCCTCGCAAAATGCCGGTATAGGGTGGGCACCACCCGAGCCCACGGATCCAGCGAGGAGAACATGAGCGCAAAGCAGTTGCTGCCCCTGAGTGGCGTAGCCGCCGTTCTGTTGATGGTCGTCGCCTTCATCGTCGCCGGTGAAACTCCAGAAACGGACGAGTCGGCCCAGGAGGTCGTCTCCTACTACACCGACAAGGAGACCGAGGTCGGGATCGCGAGTGCGCTGCTCGGCCTGGGAGCTTTCTTCTTCCTCCTCTTCTCCACCACCCTCACGGACGCGCTGCGGCGCGCCCGTCCAGACAGTGCTCTGTCGTCGCGTTTCAGCCTGGCCGGGGGGATCGTCTTCGCAGTTGGCATGACGATCTTCGCCGGGCTGGCCTTCGCATCCGCCGATGTCGTCGACGACATCGATCCGAGCGGACTGCAGACGCTCAATGCGCTCAACTCGGACATGTTCTTCACCGTCTTGGTCGGCACCGGAGCCTTCCTGCTCGGCGCCGGGATCGCGGCGCGTAAGTCCGATCTGCTTCCGGCGTGGCTCAGCTGGGCGGCAATCGTGATCGGGGTCCTCGCAATCACCCCGGTGGGCTTCTTCGGCTTTCTCGCACTGGGTATCTGGACGTTGATCGTCAGCGTGCTGCTCTCGATGCGCGGCGGCGCAACCCAGCCCGGCGGGGCGACCGACACCACTGCCTGACGGGAGCCGGGCTCAACCGCCCAGGATCATGCAGGTGGAGGTGCCGTGGGCCAGGAGCTTGCCGCTCTCGGCCGCGGTCAGCGTCCCCTCCGCGGTCGCCTGGCGCCGGCCGCGGTGGAGCACGTGGGCCTCGCAGATCACAGGACCCGTGTCGCGGGTGATCGGGCGCACGAACTTCGTCTCGAGGCCCAGCGAGGTGTAGCCCACGCCGGCGGGAAGGGTGGTGTGCACCGCGGATCCGAGGGTGGAGTCGAGCAGGGTCGCCACGTAGCCGCCGTGGACGCCTCCGATCGTGTTGTAGTGCTCCTCGCCGGGCTCGCCCTCGAAGACGGCGCGGCCCTCCGAGAACTCGATCGGCCGCATCCGCATCGTCACCGCCATCGGCGGCGGCGGCAGCTCACCGGCGGCGATCGCCTCCAGGTACTCCAGGCCACTCATCGTCGCGCCCGCCGCCGCGGTCGGAAGCGGATCCTGCCAGAGGAGCGTCCGGCTTCGCGTCGTCTCCGGGCTGGACGCGGCGAACGCCGTGGCGCTCGCGACCGCGGTGCCGCCGTTCTCGCTCACCGCGCCTCGACCCTCCGCACGGCCGCGCCGTTGCTCCGCGGGCTGCAGCCTGCCGGGTAGAGGAGGTCGGCGAGGATCTCCTCCTGGCTGATCTCCACGCGCGGAGCCTTGGGTCGCTGGTTGTGCCTGTTTCTCTGGATCCACCTCATCGGTGCGCCTCCAATCGGCTCGGGTCTGAGTTGCTTGATGCAACTCGATTTCGGGGCCACCCTAACCGACTCGGTTGCTTGATGCAACCTTATGTGCGAAGATCACGTAATGCTTCGTCATGACTATCCGGGACAGGACTGCTCGATCGCCAAGGCGCTGGAGGTCGTCGGGGAGCGCTGGACCCTGCTGATCGTCCGCGACGTGATGAGCGGCAGGCGAAGATTCGGCGAGCTGCAGAAGGGGCTCGGCGTGGCGCGAAACGTGCTGGCCTCCCGCCTGGAGCGGCTGGTCGACGAGGACATCCTGGAGCGCCGCCCCTACCAGGAGAGCCCGGAGCGCTACGAATACTTCCTCACCGAGAAGGGCCTCGATCTCTGGCCGGCGCTGGTCGCCCTGCTCGGCTGGGGAGACCGGCACACGCCCTACGAGAGCGGCCCCCCGCTGAGGATCGTCCACAAGGAGTGCGGCGGCCCGGTAAGCGACCGCGGGATCTGCGAAAGCTGCGGCAAGGTCCTGCACGCCCGCGACGCACGCGCCCTCCCCGGGGGCGCCGTGGATCCGGAGCGGACGCCGGCGATGGCCCAGGCGCCGCACGCGTGAACGGTTGACCCCCCTATCGTGTGGTCAACCCTCCAGGCGCCGCACGCGTGAACGGTTAGACCCCCCTATCGTGTGGTCAACCCTTCACACGAGGATGATTGGCGGCGATCTCACTAACAAGGAGGACTAGATGGCGACGGCGGCTGAGCTTCAGGTTCGTGACAGGGTCTTCATCGGCGGCGAGTGGGTGGAGCCGCAGGGCGCCGAGCAGATAGAGGTGATCAACCCGACCTCCGAGGAGGTCATGGGGTCGATCCCCGCCTGCTCGCCGGAGGACGCCGACCTTGCCGTGCGCGCCGCCCGCGACGCGTTCGAGTCGTGGTCGCAGACCTCGCGCGAGAAGCGGGCCGCATGCCTGGGGGCGATCGCCGCCGGGCTCGACGCCCGCTCCGAGGAGATCGCCGCGACGATCGCCCAGGAGCTGGGCATGCCGCTGAAGCTGAGCGGGATCATCCAGGCCGGCCTCCCCACCGGGCAGTTCGCCGCGATGCCTCAGCTGATGGAAGAGGTCGCCTGGGAGGAGGAGATCGGAAACTCGCGCGTGCTGCGCGAGCCGGTCGGCGTGCTCGGCGCGATCACGCCCTGGAACTATCCGCTCAACCAGATCGCCGCCAAGGTGGCGCCGGCCCTCGCCGCCGGCTGCACGGTGGTGCTGAAGCCCAGCGAGGTCGTCCCTCTCAACGCCTTCATCCTCGCCGAGGTGATCGAGGCCGCCGGGCTCCCCGGCGGCGTCTTCAACCTGGTCACCGGCACCGGCCCCGTGGTCGGCGAGGCGATCGCCGGCCACCCCGGGGTCGACATGGTGTCCTTCACCGGCTCGACGCGAGCGGGGAGGCGCGTCTCCGAGCTGGCCTCGGCGACGGTGAAGCCGGTAGCGATGGAGCTGGGCGGCAAGTCGCCAAACGTGATCCTCGACGACGCCGACCTCGAGAAGGCCGTCCCGGACGGCGTCGCCAAGTGCTTCCTCAACTCCGGTCAGACCTGCAGCGCCCTGACCAGGATGCTGGTGCCGCGCGAGAAGCTGGGCGAGGCCGAGCAGCTCGCGGTGTCCGCGGCGGAGACCTTCACCCCCGGCGACCCCTTCGACGAGGCCACCCGCCTGGGACCCCTCGTCTCCGACGTGCAGCGCGAGCGGGTCCGCGGCTACATCCGCAAGGGCGAGGAGGAGGGCGCGAAGCTGCTCACCGGCGGGGCCGAGCCTCCCGAGGGCCTGGAGCGCGGCTACTTCGTCCGCCCCACTGTCTTCTCCGAGGTGACGCCGGAGATGACCATCGCCCAGGAGGAGATCTTCGGCCCGGTGCTCGTCATCCAGCCGTTCGAGGACGACGACGACGCGGTGCGGATCGCCAACGCGACCGACTACGGCCTCGCCGGCGGTGTCTGGTCGGCGGACCAGGATCGCGCCATCGCGGTCGCCAAGCGCATCCGCACCGGCCAGATCGAGATCAACGGCGGCCGCTTCAACCCGATCGCACCCTTCGGCGGCTACAAGCAGTCCGGCCACGGCCGCGAGAACGGCCGCTACGCGATCGAGGAGCTGCTGCAGGTGAAGTCCCTGCAGCTCTGACCCTGGAGGGCGTCAGAGCTGCTCAAAATCGGCTCGCGATCCGCCGATTGGAACGGCGGACGAGCATGATGCGCCTGATATTGCGGCGGGCCCCTTCGCGCCCCAGCCGGATCCACCCCACGTTTTCCACCACATAGGGGGAAAACGTGGCGGGGGATTTGCTGACGAAACCGGGGATCGCCGTTCGGCCTCCGCCGAGCACGAGTGCGGTGGCTTCCTGAGTGCTCGGTCAGCTCGACCACGATCCGCGCCGGCCGACCGCCCACGGGGCCCCGGCTGGAACGTTCGGAGGGGCATCACTAGTCTGCCTCGGGTGAATTTCGACCTGACAGACGAGCAGAGGCTGCTGCGCGACACCGTGCGCGACTTCGCGGGGGCGGAGGTGGCGCCGGTCGCCGAGGAGCTGGACCGCGAGAAGCGCTTCCCCTACGAGATCGTCGCCAAGATGGGCGAGTTGGGGCTGATGGGGATCCCCTTCCCCCAGGAGTACGGGGGCGGCGGCGCGGACACGCTCTCCTACGTGCTGTCGGTCGAAGAGCTGGCCCGGATCGACTCCTCCGTCTGCATCACGATGGCCGCCCACACTTCGCTCGGGACGATGCCGATCCACCTCTGGGGAAGCGAGGAGCAGAAGGCCGAGTGGCTGCCCCAGCTCTGCAGCGGCAAGCGCCTCGGCTCCTTCGGCCTTACCGAGCCCGAGGCCGGGTCGGACGCCGGCAACGTACGAACGACCGCGAAGCTCGAGGACGGCGAGTGGGTGGTCAACGGCGCCAAGCAGTTCATCACCAACTCCGGCACCGATATCTCCGGCTGCGTCTCGATCACCGCGGTGACGGGCGACGTCGATGGGCGCAAGGAGATCTCGAACCTGATCGTCCCGACGGGGACGCCGGGCTACGAGGTGGGCGAGGCCTACCGCAAGATGGGCTGGAACGCCTCCGACACGCGGCCGCTCTCCTTCGAGGACTGCCGGGTTCCCGAGGGCAACCTGCTGGGGCGGCGCGGCGAGGGCTTCAAGAACTTCCTCCACATCCTCGACGGCGGCCGGATCGGGGTCGCGGCGATGGGTGTGGGGCTCGCCCAGGGCGCCCTGGACGAGGCGCTTGCCTACGCCAAGGAGCGGCGGGCCTTCGGCCAGCCGATCTCGAAGTTCCAGACGATCCAGGCGAAGATCGCCGACCTCTCGGCGCAGATCGAGGCCGCCCGCCTGCTCACCTGGCGGGCCGCACTGGAGAAGGACGCGGGTGAGTCGTTCACCCTCACCGCGGCGCAGGCGAAGCTGATCACCGGCCGCCTCGCCGTCCGCGCCACCGAGGAGGCGGTGCAGATCCACGGCGGCTACGGCTACATCGAGGAGTACCCGGTCTGCCGCTTCTACCGCGACGCCAAGATCCTCACGATCGGCGAGGGAACCGACGAGGTGCAGCAGATGGTGATCGCCCGCCAGCTGGGCTGCTGAGGGCCGGCTACGCCGGCTGGGAGGTGACGGTGCCCGCCGGGCGGCCGGCCACCTCGGCGGCGCGGCCGACCCGCTCGCCGATCCCGTAGTGGGAGCAGATCGACAGCTCGTGCTCGCGCAGCAGGGGCCGTCCCGGATCGACGACCGGAGAGCCGAACAGCGACCCCCGGGGGAGCGCCGTCCAGACCCGTCCCGCCGCTCCGGCGCAGTCGCGTGCCGGCACCGCCACCAGCAGCGAGCGTCGACGCAGAAGCCCGCGCCTTTCAAGGGCCCCGATCACCCAGGCCGGCTCGCCGCTGTCGCTGTCCACGAAGACGCTGTGGACGCGACCGACCTGGACCCCGTCCACGTCGTCGAGCGCGAAGCCGACCCAGCCCCCCGCCTCGGCGAGCGCCGGGGGACCGACCGGGTGCTCGGGCTCGGCGGCCTCAGCCATCGACCTGTCTTTCCAGCAGCTCCGATGCCGCGCTGGCGGGATCGAGCTCCCGCCTCACGACGCGCTCCAGCAGGGCCGCCGTTTCGGGATCGTCGGCCGCGGTCGCCTCGAGCCGGCGTCGCATGCGCGAAGCGGCAATGCCCAGCACCTCGTTGCGCAGGTTGCGGGCGCGCCGCTCCTCCAGCGTGCCGGCCTCCTCGATGTGGGCGCGGTGCTCATCGATCTTCTGCGCCAGCTCGGCGACGCCCTCGCCGCGCGACGCCTCGGTGCGGAGGATCGGCACGTTCCAGCCGCTCGGGTCGCGCGAGAGAGCCAGCACGCTGCGCACCTCGCGCACCATCGTGTCGGTCATCGGGTGGTCCGCCTTGTTGACGACAATGATGTCCGGGATCTCCATCACGCCTGCCTTCAGCGCCTGGATCGAGTCGCCCGAGCCCGGCATCAGGGCGAGCACGATGGTGTCGGCGTGATCGACGATGTCGATCTCCGCCTGCCCCACTCCGACCGTCTCGATCAGGACGTCGTCCTTGCCGGCGGCGTCCATCACCAGGGCGACCTGGAGCGCCGCCTCCGAGAGGCCGCCGAGCGCCCCCCGCGAGGCCATCGAGCGGATGAACACCCCGGGGTCCAGGAAGTGCTCGGAGAGACGGATCCGGTCGCCCAGCAAGGCGCCGCGGGTGAAGGGGCTGGAGGGGTCGATGGAGAGCACCGCGACGTCCCGCTCGGCCCCGCGCAGCTCGCTCGTCAGAGCCCCGATCAGGGTGCTCTTGCCGACCCCCGGAGGACCGGTGAAGCCGACGATGCGCGCGCTGCCGGTGCGCGGGTAGACCTCGCGCACCAGCTCCCATCCGGCCGGGTCGTCGGACTCGATCAGGGTGATCGCCCGCGCCAGGGCACGCTTGTCCCCGCTGATCAGCCGCTCGGCGAGGGAAGGGGATTTGGCCACTTCAGCCATTGCCGAGCCAGTCTAGAGTCCCGCCCGCCGTGATCCGCGCCATCCGATTCTTCACTCGCAGCGGGATGCTGACGCCGAAATACGCGCTGCTCCTCTGCCGCTACCTGTGGCGGCGCTTCCTCACCCCGGCGGGGTGGCGTTGGAGCACCGACGGCCCGGTCTTTTTCGGCAGCGGCCTCGAACTGCACATCGCGCCCAGGGGAAGGGTGAGGTTCGGCCGCTTCGTCTGGATCGGCCACGGCACCAAGATCCGCTGCCACGAGGGCGAGGTCGAGATCGGCGACAAGACCGTGCTGGGCCAGGAGTGCACCATCTCGGCCTACCGTCACGTGCGCATCGGCGAGCAATGCGTGATCGCCGACCGGGCGATGTTCATCGACTTCGACCACGGGGTCGTTGAGGTCGAGCGGCCGATCCGCCTGCAGGGCATCTACAAGCGGGAGGTCGAGGTCGGCTCCAACGTCTGGATCGGCTACGGGGCCTGCATCCTGCGTGGCGTCAGGGTCGGCGACAACTCGATCATCGGCACCAACTCGGTGGTGACGAAAGACGTGCCGGCCAATGCGGTCGTGGCCGGCGTTCCGGCCAAGGTGATCCGCATGAGGGAGGCGCCGAAGACCCTTCAATGGGATCGTCCGGTCGAGCCCGACCCGGACGCCGAGACCACGCTCCCCCCGCCCAGTTGACCCGGGTCGGGAGGCGCGGTGTGCCTCTCGAACGGGCGGATACTCAAAATGCCGGCCTAATCAGGCAGGCATTTCTCCGGACGAGAGGCACCCCGCGCCTCCCGTCAGGCCGGGCTGGCCTCGCCGACCAGGTCGGCGTAGAGCGCCGCGGTCTGCTCCGCGACGTCGCCCCAGTCGAAGCGGCGCAGGTGCTCATAGGCTTCGGCGACCAGGCGGCGGCCGAGCTCGTCGTCGCGGAGCACGCGGATCGCCACCGCGGCGAGCGCCTCGGGGTCGCGGGCGCGGAAGCGCAGCCCCGCCTCCTCGTGGGGCACGACCTCCCGCAGCCCGCCGGTGTCGGCGACGATGCAGGGGCAGCCCGAGGCCATCGCCTCCAGCGCCACCAGGCCGAACGGCTCGTAGATCGAGGGCACCACGGTGAGGTCGGCGATCCGGTAGAGCGAGTGCAGCACATCGTCGCCGATCCAGCCGAGGAAGGTGCCGTGCTCCATCAGCCCGAGCTCATCGGCCTGCCGGTGCAGCTCCGCCTCATGGGTGCCGGAGCCGGCGACCAGGAAGCGAGTGCCGGGCGCCTCCTCGATCAGGCGCGGCATCGCCTCCAGGGCGAGCTGGAACCCCTTCTCGTAGACGAGACGGCCGATCAGCAGCACCAGCTTCTGGTCGGGCTCCGCGAACTCCGATCGCAGCCGGGTCAGCTCGGCCGGGTCCTGAGGCTGCAGGTCATCAGGATCGATCCCGTTCGGGATCACGCTGACCCGCTCCTCTTCTACCCCGAAGATGTCGGCGATCTGTTCGCGCATGTAGTGGGAGCAGGCGATCACCCGCTCGGAGCGGTTGGTGATCCAGCGCTCGACCTCGTGGATGTAGCTCTGGGGGTGCTTGTCGACCCAGCCCTGATGGCGGCCGTGCTCGGTGGCGTGGATGGTCGTCACCAGCGGCGCCTGGAAGCGTTTGGCCAGGTGGTCGCACGCGTTGGCGACCAGCCAGTCGTGGCCGTGGACGAGATCGAAGCTGAAGCGGTCGCCGAGCTCGACCCCCGCCGCCAGCATGTCGGAGTTCATCCTCTCCACCCAGGCGACGAACTCGCCGAGGTCCGTGGGACGCTTCGGCTCGCGAATGCGGTGGACGACGACGTCGTTCGGGCGCTCCTCCGCCGGGGACTCCTCTCCCCCGCGGGTCAGCACGTGGACCTCGACCTCGCGCTCGACAAGCGCCTCGGAGAGCTTGCGGACGTGACGCGCCAGGCCGCCCTCGATCAGCGGCGGGTACTCCCAGGAGAGGATCAGGACGCGGTTCGCCGGACTCACGGCGCTAGTAACGGGGAGATGCTCAGGTCCGGGGCCAAGGCGCGCATACGCGGATCGATGCTGGAGCGGGAGTCTATGGCCTCCAGGGCCGCCTCGGCGTGGCCGGTGGCGCGTTGGAACGCGTAGTCCCCCGCCTCGCCGCGACTGTCGAGGAACGCCCAGTCGCTGGCCTGGACGGCGAGCAGCTCGCGCGCGGCGCGCAGGGCGGCGGGGCCGCGCAGGCCGTTCGAGAGGGCGCGCAGCACCCGCAGCTCCAGGCGCCGCGCCCCCCAGGCGAGATCGGCGACCGGCGGCGAGTCCCAGGTGCCGAGGTCCTTGTCCTCGCCCCAGGTCGAGGCCTGAAGCTCGCGTTCGACCGGCTCGTGCTGCTCCAGCGCCTGACCCAGGGTGAGCAGCCGGACGCCCGCCGCGCCTGCCCCGGCGAGCACCTCCGCCAGCCAGGAAACCCCCTCCGACCACCAGTGGCCGAGCAGCTCGGTGTCGATCGCGAAGACGAGCAGCCCGCGCCTCCCGCGGGACTCGGAGTAGCCGCGCAGGCGGGCCGCGACCGCGGCGAGGAACTCGGCCGCCTGGCGCCGGGTCGCCTCCCTTGCCGCCTCGGGCTCGTACGCCCCTCCCCCGACCTTCCAGATCCGGATGCCGCGCAGCGACTTGCCGGCGAACTGCGCGTAGGCCGGGTCGGAGGGATAGCCGTCCAGCGACCAGACCCAGCGCACCGCCTCCCAGTCGATCGGCAGCGCGACCGGCCCCGCCTCCGTCGAAACGGGAGCGAGGGCGTCCAGTGGCTCCCACGCCGCGCTCTGGTCGACGCAGAACCAGCGCACGGCCTGTTCGGCGAGGCGCCACTCGAGGCCGGGGGCGTAGGCGCACTCCGGCAGCCAGAAGCCTCCCTCCCAGCCGAAGCGCCGCCGGTGCGAGCGAATGCCGGCATCCAGCTGAAGTCGCTGGCCCTCGTGAGTCGCGAGCATCGGCAGCACGGCGTGGGTAGCGGCGGAGGTAGCCAGCTCGACCCGGCCCTCGACGGCCGCCGCTCGAAAGGCCCGCAGCGGGTCGCCGCCGCAGGCGTCCCACAGTTCCAGCGCGTGCCGGTAGCGCGCCAGCTCCGCCTCGCACGCCGCCCGGCACTCTGCGGGCACCTGGTCGAGGTCGGCTTCCGCCGCGCCCACCCGCCAGCTGACCAGGAACTCCCGCAGCCGCGCCCGCGCCCCCGGATCCTCGAGCTGGTCGGCGAGGACCGGGGTGACCGTCATCGTCAGCCGCTCCGCCACCTCGAGCAGCGGCAGGTGGGAGCGGATCACCGCGTCGAACAGCCACTCCTCCCCAAAGGGATAGGTCCCGAACCCCTCCACGTAGGGCATGTGGGAGTGCAGGACGATGGCGAGGTCGCCGGCGCTCCTCTCAGGCATGGTTCGGATCCAGTGCCCCTTCAGGTTCCGCGGGATTGGCTACCGGCGCCGTTTGCGCTTCCGTTGCAGCGTGATCGCTCTTGTCTGAGTGCCGCCCGCACCAGCGGAGGGCGTGAAGGTCACCCGAGCCCTCACTTTGACCCTGCCCCGTTTGTTGAGCCGCTTCAGCTTCCTGCCCTTCGCCTTGATCAGGACCCGGATAGTGCGGGCGGCGCTCACCGTCTTGACGATTGACGACGACGCAACTCGCGATTTTGCCCGTCTGCGACGCGGACCGGGAGTGACGATACCCCTGCCATATACGTTGAGCGTTCCTGCGCCGGGCACTGAGACGGGCAGCAAAGCAGTTCCCCTGCGCCTGTTCAGTTTCGGTTTTCCGACCCTGAAGATCGCCGCGATGGCGCTCCCCTGCGCGGTGCTTCCCGCCCGATTCGAGGCGGTCACCCGGCAGGCGTACTCGCCCACCGCCTGTGCCGCGAACGTGCTCTGGTTCGCCCCGGCGATGTCGCCGCCGTTGCGGCTCCATTGATAGCCGAACCCCAGGGGCGCCCGGAATAGGAACCCGGAGACGAGATCTCCGGCCCAGGCTCCCTGCGAGCAGGTGAGCGTCGATCCGATCTTGGTACCTGTGGCCGCAATCTCGGGGGGCGCGGTCCCGCGCGGGTCCATCAGCAGGGCCGGGAAGTTGGAGCCTGACCCCGGCGATCCGCCGCTCGGCAGGTCGGCGCCCCCGCTCCCGTCCAAGCGAGCATAGGAGATCTTGCCGCTACCCCCACCGGAGGAGTTCGCCCAATAGACCCGGCCGTCGAGGGGGTCGATCGCGACGCCGTAGGGTTGGCTGACCGTGGCACCGGCCGTGTTGACGTCGACGGCTCCGCTGCCATCCAGATTGGCGGAGGAGATCTTGTGGGCGTTGTCGTTCGCCCAATAGATCTTTCCCTGGGCCGGATCGACCGCTATTCCAAGCGGAGTGTTCAGGGTCGCACTCCCCGAGATCGCCAGATTTCCACCCCCGCTCCCATCGAGGTTGGCGTAGGAGATCGACGGATCACTGAAATTGGTCCAGTACAACCGGCCGGTGACCAAATCAACCGCGTTGCCGAATGCGTTGTTGACGCTCGCGCCGGTGGTGTTGAGATCGGCGCCCACACCGCTTTCGAGGTTGGCGTAAGAGATTTTGCTAGTGCCGCTATTTGCCCAATAGATTCTCCTCGCCGCCGGGTCGATCGACACCCCGACGGGGCCGCTCACGGTGATCCCCGAAACGTTCAGATCGCCCCCGCCACTGCCATCGAGATTGGCGTAAGAGATTTTTCCGCCAGTGTGATTGGCCCAATAGACGCGTCCCCCCGCCGGATCGATCGTCAATCCGATCGGCTCGTTCACAGTCGCCCCGGCGGTATTGAGGTCGACTGTCCCACCCACTCCGTCGATGTTGGCGTAGGAGATTGTGTCGCCGGCGAAGTTCGCCCAGTAAACGCGATCGGCTCCAAGCGCCCCGGGGACCCAGACCGCCAACATCGATAAGGGAGCGATTAGGGCGAGGAGAAGCCCCCGAGGAGCGATCACGACCTGAGCTTACGCACGGGAGCGGCCATTCACAAGCTCAGGCATGGCAGACGGCGACGAAATCGAGGGCGCGATCGAGGTCTCCCTCGCGCAGGGAGAAGTCCGAGGCGGAGATCGCCGGCGTGAAGCGCTCGTAGAAGGGCCCGGTGAGGCGCAGCGCCCTGTGGACGCGGTCCCAGCCGAGCCGGATTGCGATCTCGTGGGCGCGCAGCTTGCGCGCGTGGAAGACGCCGAGCATCTCGACCCGGTCGAAGTGCGCCGCGCAGAGCGACCGGAACTCGTCAGCCCGGTACTCGCGCAGGTGCCAGGGGTTGTCGGACTTCTCCGCCCCGGCCGGGGCCAGGGTGAGAACGTTCGGGGTCGAGAGGTAGGCGACCCCGCCCGGCACCAGCATCGACCTGAAGTGGTCGAGAATGCCCCCGGGGTCCTCGACGTGCTCGATGGTCTGCAGGAAGACGACCACGTCGCAGGGCTCGGAGAAGCTCTCAACCAGGTCGCGCTCGAAGCGCAGGTTGGGCCGCGTGTAGCGAAGATGCGCGTGCTCGTGGGCCTGGGGGTTGGCGTCGACGCCGACCACGCTCGCCGCGGAGGCGGCGAGCACGTCGGAGCCGTATCCCTCGCCGCAGGCCATGTCGATCACCCGGGCGCCGCCGACCCGGGCGGCGATCCACTCGTAAACGGCAAGGTGGCGGCGAAACCAGTAGTTCTCCTCCGGCACGTCCGGCAGCGTCCGCTCGCCGGTCAGCGGCAGCGGTGGGACTCCCTCGGGCTGGTTGAGCTGCACGTACCTGCGCTCCACGGGCGAGACGCTATTAGAGTCCCGGCGCATGCCTGCTTCGCCCGCGGCCACGCCGGAAGAGATCAAGGACTTCAATACCCGCTACCACGACGCTGCGGCCGAGGATTACGACGCCAAGTGGGGGATCGACTTCGGCGCCACAGGGCAGCGGCAGGTAAGGCTGAAGCTCTCCAAGGCGCTGGGAGGCCTGCAGGGTGAGCGGTTCGGGGACGCCCTCGAGATCGGCGCCGGGACGGGTTACTTTTCGCTCAACCTGCTCCAGCTCGGCGTGATCGAGCGGCTCACCGCGACCGACATCTCCCCGGGGATGCTCGAGAGGCTGACCGCGACGGCGGAGACGCTGGGCCTGAACGTCACCACGGTTGCCACAGATGCCGAGGAGCTGCCCTTCGACGACGACAGCTTCGACCTCGTCTTCGGCCACGCCGTGCTGCACCACATCCCGGATCTGCGACGCGCCTTCTCGGAGTTCCGCCGCGTCCTGCGCCCCGGGGGCGCCGTCGCCTTCGCCGGCGAGCCCTCCCGCTACGGCGACCGGCTCGCCGCGATCCCGAAGCGGGCGGGATTGCTTGCCGCCCCCGCCTGGCGCGGCCTGATGGGTGCAGCGCCGGTCAGGTTGCCGGAGGCCGAGCGGTCGAACGGGCACGCGCTGGAGAGCGAGGTCGACGTCCACGCCTTCGCCCCCGCCGACCTGCGTCGCCTCCTGCGCGAGGCCGGCTTCGAGCGGCGCCGGGTCGCCGGCGAGGAACTGCTCGCCAACGCCTGGGGGTGGGGCCTGCGCACCCTGGAGTCGACCGCCGAGCCGGAGTCGGTCTCCTTTGCCTGGCGCAACTTCGCCTTCAACAGCTACATCGCGCTGCAGAAGGTCGACACCCGCGTGCTCGAGCCGCGGTTGCCGGCCGAGCTCTTCTACAACCTGCTCGCCTCGGGTCGCAAGCCCGCCTGATCGGCCGGCGCGCGCCGGGCGCGGAACAGCGGGAAGCGGGAGTCGAACCCCTTGAGGCGGCGCTCGCCGATGAAGGAGTACCTGTACCCCTCGCCCGCCGCCTCCTTCGTCGCCCCGTCGACCACGACGCTGCCCGGCCTCGCGATCCCGGTGATCCGGCTCGCCAGGTTGACGGAGCGGCCGTAGTAATCCCCGGCCCGGGCGATCGCCGGGCCGAAGGCGAGGCCGGCCCGCAGGACGGGGAAGGCCTCCCCTTCCCGTTCGGCCATCTCGATCAGGCGCACCGCCGCGTCGAGCAGCGGCCCTACCTCGTCGGAGACGAGCATCGCCGCGTCGCCGATCATCTTCACAAGCCGCACCGGCGGCACGGCCACCTCGGCGGCCATCTCCTC
>DASUUD010000121.1:0-5871 GCA_036374255.1 Solirubrobacterales bacterium
TAGAGGATCTGGATGCGACCGCAGCCCCGCTTGCGGATCGCTTGGCGCGATGCGTCGCCGTCCAGCCTGACCGTCGCATCGCCCCCTGCGCCGCTCCTCCTTCGTAAGAGCTGACCCCGCCAACCCGTTCCAAGCCGACGACGTTGTCGGAAGGTTGCTCAGCGTCTCGATCATCGGACGCTGAGAAACCAAGTGGGGGCAGCATTCGGGAGATCTCTCTACTGCAGACCGAAAAATCCGTAGCAACTGCGGATGCGCCCGGGACCGGTCAGCGAGACGATCTGCTCGCAGCAACCTTTGAATCGAGGAAAGAAACCGTGGCCGACCAGTCTCGGTTCGGCAACTCGACATGGAGGGAGATATGTGAGACGCCACGCGAGGGCATCGTCCACAGGGTGCGCCGCGCAATCGGTCCCCGGCCTCGGCAGTCCCTCTGCTCTGGGCGCCCTTGCCGGCAGATCCCCCTCCGCGCCTCGCACCTCCAGCCACCTTCACCGAACGACGCCCTACTCTTCCTGGCAGACGGTGCCGAGGGGCCCCGGGGGCTCCGACATACAGCAGCGCGAGCGGTCCGCGCTGTCCGGCGCCCTTCTCCCCCTGGGCGGCAGCGGACCGCTCGCCGCCGCTGCTCCCACACCAGGACTGCCGTCCGTGCATCAACCACGCCCGGCAACCAGAAAGGCACAGGAGTGAGCAAGTCACGCCACGCCCTCAGGTCCCTACTACGCCGCTTCGCTGTCGCTGGGCCTGTTCACCCGCATGCCTTGCCAGGGACTGCTGCGCCCGCCGCTGGGCAGCTAACAGCCAGAGGAGGAGAGAGACACGTGAGACGCCACGCGCAGGCATCGATTGCCGAATCGACCCAGGGCAGCGGCACGCGCCGCGGCCATCTCGGCTTGGTCTGTCTCTGCGTTCTCGGCCTCGCGGCCTTCTTGGGGAGTAGTGCGCCCGCAGCCAGCGCCCAAGCCTGCCCCAACGAAGCCTTCCGCCAAGGCCCCTCCGGCCACCTCCCCGACTGCCGCGCCTACGAGATGGTCACACCGGTCGACATGGAAGGGGAAGAGCCCGGCACAGAATGGGGTGAGGCCGCGAGTGGCCCGGAAGCGGCAGCAAACGGGAATGGCGTCGCCTGGTCGGCGTTCGGTACGTTTGGAGAATCTGCCACCTCGAACAGCGCCGCCGACGCGTTCCTCTCCCGGCGCGGCGCGAGCGACTGGAGCACCGAACAGGTCTCTCCCCCGTTCTCCCCGACCCTCAACATCGCCATCACCGTTGCCGAGGCGTTTACGCCAAACCTCGACAAGACCGTGAGTTTCGACGGGGGGGTCGAACCACCGCTGACCCCCGATGCCTCAGCCGGGACCTCAAACCTGTACCTGCGGGACAACACCAACAGTACCTTCCAGTTGATAACGGTTGGATTGGGTGAAGGCTTGGGATATACGGAGTCGCGCACCAAAGGAATGTCGGCCGACGCCAGCCACGTGGTCTTCCTGCAGTCGGACAACCGTGAAATGGCCGGCTCAAACTGCGCCCCACCGGCCACAACCATCCTCTGCGACTGGGACGCGGCGACGGGCACGGTCAGCCTGATTGGGGTTTCTCCCGGCGGCGAAGTCCTCGAAGGCAGCGCGGTCGCAATTGCGGGACCAGAGTGGGCGCGGGTGGTCTCCGCAGACGGCTCGCGGATCTTCTTCAAAGGCGGCGGCGAAGGCTGCGGGGTCTGCGTCCGCATCAACGCCGCCACCACGCAGATCGTCAGCGAAACTGGCACCTTCCAGATCGCCAGCAGCGACGGATCGCTTGCCTACGTCACCGACGGCGGGGCGCTCGAACGCTACGACGTCAACGCCGACGTGCTGACTCCCCTCACCGAAGCGGCGGACGAAGTGCAGGGGGTGCTCGGTGCCTCCACCGACGGCTCGCGGGTCTACTTCGTCGCCAAAGGGGAACTCGCGCCGGGCGCGACGGGCGGGGAAAACAACCTTTACCTGTGGACCGAAGGTGCCGGGTTCGAGTTCATCGCCACCGGCAACACCAGCGGCGCCTTCACCAACAACTACAGGACGAACAATAACCCGAACTCCCGTGTCACCCCGGACGGGATGCACCTCGCCTTCACCGCGAACAACAGCCTCACCGGCTTCCCCCACGCGGGCATACCCGAGGTCTACCTCTTCAGCGCCGCCACGGGCGCACTGGTCTGCGCCTCCTGCAACCCGAGCGGCGAACCCGAACCGGGAGGCTCCGGCGGCTCCATCGAAGTCGGCGGGGGATCCCCCGGCCCCGACCTCGAAGGTCGCCTGCGGCGAAACCTCTCCGATAACGGCGGCCGCCTCTTCTTCAACACCGACGAAGCGCTGGTGCCGCGGGACGCCAACGGCCTGCAAGACGTCTACGAGTACGACGCGGCAAGCGGGCAGGTGGCGCTGATCTCCACCGGCACCGCCGGTCCCGAGCAGCCCCCGAACTCGACCGGCTTTGCCGACGCAAGCCCGAGCGGCAACGACGTCCTCTTCCAGACGCGCCAGCAGCTGGTCGGGGTCGACGAAGACGAAGCCCTCAGCATCTACGACGCACGGGTGGACGGCGGGCTCGCCTCCCAGAACCCGCCGGCGCCGGCAGCGCCCTGCACGGGCGATGCCTGTCGCAGCGCAACGAGCCCCATCCCTAGCCAGCCGAGCACCGCCTCGGCCGCCTTCGCCGGCAAGGGCAACCTGTCCTCCAAGCAAAACTGCAACAAGCTGGCGCGGGAAGCGAAGAAGCTCAGCAACCGCGCCAAGCGGCTGCGCAAGGACGCCAAGCAGGCCAAGCGCAACGGCAAGTCCGCGGTCGCCAAGAAGCGCAACCGCAAGGCCACCCGCCTGGCGAAGCACGCTAGGAAGAAGAGCAAGAGCGCCAAGAAGTGTAGGAAGGCCAACCGGAGGGCAAGCAAATGATCGGGCGCCACGAGAAGAAGCGAACCGAGACCTCGACCGTGGACAAGGAGAGAGCACAGATGACGGCCCCGAGCATCGCCCGCCGCAACCTGCCGCGCTTCCTCGGCGCCCTCGCGGCAGCTGCCGCCCTGATCCTCGCGCTCGGCGCAGGCAGCGCCAGCGCGGCCTTCGGGATCGAAAGCTTCGACGGCGAAGTGATTCAAGAAGGCGGCGCCCCGGCCAGCCAGGCCGGCGAACACCCCTACGAAGCGATCACGGAATTCAAACTCAACAAAGAAGAAGCATTTCCCTTCCTGCCGGAAGGAAGCCTCAGAGACGCTGAAGTGAAGCTCCCCCCCGGCTTCCTCGGCAATCCGAGGGCGGTGCCAATCTGTACGCAGCAGCAGTTCCACGAAGGTGGCTTGGCTTTTGGCTATGGAGCCACCGACTGCCCGCCGTCGTCGGCAGTCGGCACTGCCGTGCTGGGAACCGCACTCTTGCCTGTCGTAGCGACCGTTTACAACCTCGTGCCCGGCCCGAACGAGCCCGCCAGGTTCGGCTTCGCCGCCCTGACCGCGAGGGTCAACATCCACGCGACGGTCAAGGTTCGACCCAACGGAGACTACGGGTTGCAGGTCACGATCCCCAACGCCTCGCAGGGGCTGCCGGTCACCACCAACGAACTTCGCCTCTGGGGAGTGCCAGGCGACGAAAGCCATGACCCATTCCGCGTCGGGCCCTTCGAAGGACCGGTACGGCCCTTCCTCAGCAACCCGACCTCCTGCACGGGGCCGGTGCTGACTAGCCTGCGGATCAACTCCTGGCAGGAACCTGGCAACTACCACGAAGCCAGCTTCCTCAGCCACCAAGCAGGAGAACCAAATAATCCGATCGGCGCGGAGGGCTGCGACAAACTCAGCTTCGAACCGTCGCTCTCGGTGCAATCTAGTCCCCCCAGCGCGGCCTCCCCGACGGCGATCAGCGCCACGGTGCACGTCCCCCAGCACAACGAGGACCCCGAAGGCCTGGTCAGCTCGCACCTGAAGAAAGCGGTGGTCGCCCTACCGCAGGGGGTGACGATCAACGCCGCCGCCTCGAACGGCCTCGGCACCTGCAGCGAGGCGCAGTTCGGGCAAAACAGCCCCGACCCGGCAAGCTGTCCGGAGGACTCGAAGATCGGCACGGCGGAAGTGATCACCCCGCTGCTCGAACCGCCCCTGAGCGGCTCGCTCTATCAGGCCGAGCAGGGCTCCAACCCGTTCGGCAACCTGCTGGCGGTCTACATGGTCGTCGAGGCGCAGGGGGTGAGGGTGAAGCTGGCCGGCAAGATCGACCTCGACCCGGTCACCGGCCAGGTCACCACGACCTTCGACAACAACCCGCAGGTGCCGTTCGATGACTTCAAGCTGAACTTCTTCAAAGGAGTGCTGAGCAACCCGAACGGCTGCGGCAACTACACCTACACGGGCTCCTTCACCTCCTGGTCGGCCGGCCCGGTAGTCGACACGACCAACTCCTTCGCGATCAACCAGAACTGCGCAACGGGTGGCTTTAACCCGAGCCTTTCGGCGGGCAGCAGCCAACCGGTGGCGGGCGATCACGCGCCGTTCAGCGTCGACGTGGCGCGCAACGACGGCGAACAGAACATCGCCGGGATCGGCGTTTCCCTACCGAAGGGTGAGACGGCGACGCTGGCCGGCGTGCCGCTTTGCCCGGAGGCAAACACCGCCTCGGCCAGCTGCCCGGCGGCCACCCAGGTCGGGCGGGTTAACATCGCCGCCGGGGTCGGCCCGCAGCCGGCCTGGGTGCCCCAGCCCGGCAAGGAGCCGACCGCCGCCTACCTGGCCGGCCCCTACAAAGGCGAGCCCTACAGCCTGGTGATGAAAGTGCCGGTGGACGCCGGGCCCTTCAACCTGGGCACGGTGGTGGTGCGCGCGACGATCCACATCGACCCCGAAAGCGCCCAGGTCTCGATCACCTCTGACAATACGATCCCCCCGATCCTGCAGGGGGTGCCGCTCGAATACCGCCATATCCAGATCATCGTCGACCGGCCCGGCTTCATGCTGAACCCGACCAACTGCACCGCACAGGCGGTCGCCTCGACGATCGTCTCGGGCCAGGGCGCAACGGCCACCCCGACCTCGCCCTTCCAGGTCGGCAGCTGCGGCAACCTGGGCTTCAAGCCCAAGCTCTACACCCGCATCTGGGGCAAGACCAACCGCGGCGCCAACCCCAAGTTCAGGGCGGTGCTGGAACCGCGCCAGGGCGACGCCAACGTCGGCCGCGTCGCGCTCACCCTGCCTCGCTCAGAGTTCCTCGACCAGGGCCACATCAAGACGGTCTGCACGCGGGTCCAGTACGCGGCGAACGCCTGCCCGCAGGGCTCGATCTACGGCTACGCGAAGGCCATCACGCCGCTGCTCGACCGGCCCATCGAGGGTCCGGTCTACCTGCGCTCCTCGCAGCACAAACTCCCCGACCTGGTCGCCTCCCTCGACGGGCAGGTGCACATCGACCTGGCCGGGCGGATCGACAGCGTCCGCGGGGGCATCCGCACCACCTTCGAAGCGCCTCCCGACGTGCCGTTCAGCAAGTTCATCCTCTTCATGAAGGGCGGCCAGAAGGGCCTGCTGGTCAACAGCCGCAACGTCTGCGCCCAGACCTATCGATCGACCGCCAAACTGCGCGGCCAGAACGGTCGCCTGACGACGCTGCGGCCGCCGCTCAAGAACGGCAGGTGCGGCAAGCAGGGCCGCAAGACGAAGTAAGGCGGAGTGGGCCGCGGCCCGCTGGCCGGGGAGAAGACCATACGCCCCAGCAACCCAAGGCCAGCACCGAGCATCCGGTGGTCATAGGCCCGGCGGCCTCAGGTCTGGCTCTCCCTTCTAGGGTGGACGAGCGGATTCGAACCGGCGACCGCCTGGACCAAAAATCCGCGGATCAGCTTGAT
>DASUUD010000122.1:0-5257 GCA_036374255.1 Solirubrobacterales bacterium
CCATCGCCTCACCTCGCGCTCGTGGAAGGCGGCGCCGGGACGGACAGCGGGGCGCCTCCCGACGCAGCCTCCACGGCTGTTGCTGCGGAGGGAGGTGCCCCGCTGTCCCTACCGTCGTGGGCTTCGGAGGTGTCGATTGACGAGATGAAGCGGTTGATCGCGGAGTGCCGGCGGCTGATGCCCGAGGTGGGGATCCAGGTGCCGCCGAATCTGTCGGATTGGTGGACCGAGCTGGTCGAAGCGGGGGCCACGGACCTCGGCGGGCTGTCGGCGAACGGCGATCACATCTCCCCCGAGCACGCCTTTCCCAGTCCCCACCAGGTCCGAAAGGAGCTGGCTCCGAGGGGCTACGCGCTGACCGAGCGGCTCTGCGTCTACCCGCAGTACATGGACGCGGAGTGGATGGAGCAGGGCGTCCTCGACGTCGTCAAGCTGAAGTACTGGAGCTTCATCCCGCGGCGCGGCTCGGGGCGGAGGCGCGAGGAGAGTCTGGAGCCGGGGCTGGCGTTGCGGGCGATCGACAAGGGTCGCGAGGGGGCCCCGCTGAGCGAGGAGGAGCTGACCGCGCTCTTCGCCGAGACCCGGCCCGAGGTGATCGAGGCGATGCGGGCCGCCGCCGACGAGCTGCGAGCGGAGCTGGTCGGGGACCGGGTCACCTTCGTCGTCAACCGCAACATCAACTTCACCAACATCTGCGTGGTCGGCTGCGCGTTCTGCGGCTTCGGCCAGGGCCGGCGCTCCCCCGACGCATACGAGGTCTCGGAGGAGGATTTCGCCGCGCGGGTCGAGGAGGCGGTTGAGTTCGGGGCGACCGAGATCTGCATGCAGGGCGGGATCCACCCGGACCTGACGCTCGAGGGGTACGGCCGCTGGCTGCGCCTCGCCAAGGAGGTGGCGCCGCAGCTCCATCTCCACGCCTACTCGCCGATGGAGGTCCACTACATGTGCGAGCGTTCCGGCAAGGGGCCCGAGGCGGTGTTCGAGTACCTGCTCGAATGCGGGCTCGGCTCGACTCCGGGCACGGCGGCCGAGGTTCTCGACGACGGGGTGCGCCAGCGGATCTCGCCCAACAAGCTGCCGGTGCGCCGCTGGGTCGAGATCATCGAAGCCGCGCATGGGGCCGGGCTGCGCTCGACCTCGACGGTGATGTTCGGCCACATCGAGGAGCCGCGCGAGCTGGCCCGTCACATGCGGATCCTGAGGGCGTTGCAGGAGCGCACCGGGGGAATCACCGAGTTCGTTCCGCTCAGCTTCATCCCCTACAACACGCTGCTCGGTCGCACCCACGGGATCGAGGAGATCGCCGCCGCGGAGAACCTCAAGCACACGGCCGCCTTCCGGCTGGCGCTCGGCCGGACGATCCCCAACCTGCAGGCGAGCTGGGTGAAGATGGGACTCGGGGCGGCGACCGAGGCGCTGCGCTGGGGGGTCAACGACCTCGGGGGCACCCTGATGGAGGAGAACATCTCTCGGATGGCCGGGTCGCAGCACGGGGTGCGGTTGGAGCCGGAGCAGCTGATCGAGGCCGCGCGCGCCGGAGGACGTCAGCCGGTGCAGCGAACGACGCTCTACGAGATCGTCGAGACCTATTAGTTGAATCGTCTAGCTGTAGTTCCTAAGCACGTTGTTCATCCGGACCTCCTTGGAGGCTGGGGGGTGTCGAAGCCACCCAGACCCAAGGAGGACACCGGATGAAGCTCCACGCTAACGCGCCCCTCGGCCCGAAGGGCAGGGCGGTGATGGCCCGCCGCGTCGTCGAGGAAGGGCTCACGCTCACGGAGGCGGCCGAGGCCGCCGGAGTGAGCGTGAGGACGGCGGGCAAGTGGACCCGCCGCTACCGCGCTGAAGGAGAGGCCGGCATGCTCGACCGCAGCTCCGCCCCCGCCACCGTCCACAACGCCACCCCGCCGGATCGGATCCAGGCGATCACCGCTCTGCGCCGCCTGCGGCTGACCGGGCCCGAGATCGCCGAGGTATTGGAGATGGCGACCTCGACCGTCTCAGCGGTGCTGGGGAGGATCGGCCTTGGCAAGCTCAGCCGCCTGGAGCCCTCCGAGCCGATCTGCCGCTACGAGCGCGCCCGCCCAGGCGAGCTGATCCACATTGACGTCAAGAAGCTGGGGAAGATCAGCGCCAAGGGCGCTGGGCACCGTGTCACTGGCAAGCGCAACACGGAGATCAAGCGACGCAAGGGCGGCCCCTTGCGCACCGGCTGGGAGCGCGTCCACGTCTGCGTCGACGACGCCACGCGCCTCGCCTACGTCGAGGTTCTCCCCGACGAGAAGGCGGCCACCGCGATCGGCTTCCTGGGGCGGGCGGTGGCTTTTTACCGCTCCCACGGCATCATCGTCGAGAGATTGATGACCGACAACGGGTCGGCCTATCGCTCGACCATCCACGCCTTGGCATGCCGCAGGCTCGCGATCAAGCACATCCGCACCCGGCCCTACCGGCCTCAGACCAACGGCAAGGCCGAGCGCTTCATCCGCACGATGCTGCGCGAGTGGGCCTACGCCGCCGTCTACGGCGGCTCGCCTGAGAGGGCTGCGGCCCTCTCAGGCTGGCTTGAGCGCTACAACTTCAGGCGAAGACATGGCGCCCTCGGTCACCGGCCGCCGATCGCGCGGCTGCAGGAGTTGAACGAGAACAACGTGACGGGCATCTACATCTAGTCGAAACGTCCAGATAGCGGTATCTTGAGCCGATCTCCAGTCGCGGGTCTGCAGGAGAGGGGGGTGTGGGACTGTCGGTCTTCACTTACCTCGGCCTGCTCGTCTTCTCGCTGCTGGGACTGCTCGTGGCGCTCGGGCTGGCCGTCCTGCTCGGCGCCGGCCCGCTGGGAGAGGACGCGCACCTCCCCGAGGTGACGGCCCCGGTCCCGGCCGTCGGCCTCGGCGACGCGACCCGCGTTGCGGGGGACGGACCCAACCTCGCCGACCACCGCGTCGCCGGCGGCTCTCCGACCCTCGCGGTCAAGCGGGTCCGGGGGGAGACCGCCGCGACACCGGTTGTGGCCGTCTCGGCCGGTCGTCCCCTCCAGGGCAGCGGTCCCGCCGAGAGCCCGTCCCCTGTTCCCTCCGAGCCGGTCTCGGCGACCCCCGAGCCCGCGGCGGAGCCCGCGCCCCTGCCCAGCCCGGCGCCTCGATCCGCTTCCACACCGCACCTGGTCGCCAACTTCGAGAACGGCCTGGAGGGCTGGACCACGCCGGCCGGTGACTGGATTCCGCGGCTCGCCGGCGTGATCGTCCGCGACGGCGGGACCGCGAGCCTCGTGCGGCTCACCGGCGATCAGTCGAGCTCGAGGCTGATCCTCGGCGGTGACGGCGGGATGGGCGATGTCGGCGGGGTGCAGATCCGCGAGGGGGACGAATACGCCTTCGCCTTCTCCTTCTACATCCAGACGATGGTCTACGGGGAACCCGGAGCAGACAACCTGATCATGCGCCTCAAGAGCGACGCCGCCGAGGAGCCCGCGCTGGGCCTACAGCTCTGGGACTGGGCGAGCACCGACTGGCACAACGGGGCCCGGGGCCTCTGGTCGAGCGGTTCAGCCACCGGCGGCCCGCGCTTCCTCGGGCCGGTCGGCGAGAGGACCTGGCACGACGTGATCGTCCACTTCAGGGCGTCGGCGCAGGGGGCCGGCTTCTACGAGGTCTATTTCGACGGCAATCTGGTCGATGCCCGCAGCGGGGTCAGCGTGATCGTCCCCGGCAGCGGCTTTGCGCAGATCGAGGTCGGCCTCTTCCGCGACAGCGAGCGCGTTCAGGGGACCTCGGAACTGCGCATCGACGCGGCCAGGCTGGGCGACACGCTGGAATCCGTCCTACCCTGAGCGGATGCGCGCGATGGTGCTGGAGCGGCAGCGCGAGCCGCTACGTCCGGCCGAGCTTCCAGATCCCCACCCCGACGCCGGGCAGGTGTTGGTCTCGGTCGCGGCCTGCGGCGTCTGCCGGACCGACCTGCACATCGTCGACGGCGATCTGAAGGAGCCGAAGCTGCCGCTCATTCCGGGGCATCAGATCGTCGGCACCGTCGTCGAGGCGGGGGAGGGCGCAGAGCGCTACCAGCCCGGGGACCGGGTCGGCGTGCCCTGGCTCGGCTGGACCTGCGGAGAGTGTCGCTATTGCCTGAGCGGCAGGGAGAACCTCTGCGATCGGGCCCGCTTCACCGGCTACGACATCGACGGCGGCTACGCGGAGCTGGCGGTGGCGGACGAGCGCTTCTGCTTTGCGATCCCTGAGGGGTATCCGGACGACCAGGCTGCACCCCTGCTCTGCGCCGGCCTGATCGGCTACCGGGCGCTGCGGCTGGTCGGCGATGCCGAGCGGATCGGGTTCTACGGCTTCGGCGCCTCCGCCCACATCCTCTGTCAGGTAGCCGTCCACCAGGGTCGGCGGGTCTTCGTCTTCACCAGGGAGGGCGATGCCGAGGGTCAGGGTTTCGCCCGCGAGCTGGGGGCGGAGTGGGCCGGCTCCTCGACCGAATCGCCCCCGGAGGAGCTGGACGGGGCGATCATCTTCGCCCCGGTGGGGCCGCTGATGACAACGGCGCTGAGGGCGAGTGCCAAGGGGGCGAGGATCATCAGCGCCGGAATCCACATGAGCGAGATCCCGGCATTTCCCTACGAGATCCTCTGGGGCGAGCGGGTGCTCGGGTCCGTCGCCAACCTGACCCGGCACGACGGCGAGGAGTTCCTGGAGCTCGCCCCGCAGGTTCCGGTTCGCACCGAGGTCGAGCTCCACCCGCTGAGCGCCGCCGACGAGGCCCTCGACTCGATCCGCAGCGGCCGCCTGCGCGGCGCGGCGGTGCTCCGCGTTGGTTAATCCGCCTGGATTGTTGATTCACGGCCCGCGGTATCAACCGTCTAGCGGAAGAGGTCGTCGGCCCGGGGGCGGCGCAGGACGGCTGCGCCGGGGCCGTCCTCGGCGGTGACGAAGCGATCGAGCCCGCGGACGATCGCGGCGGGGACTCGGGCGGCCTTGTCGCGGATCAGGTCGGCGGCGGCCGCCGCCTGGTCGACGATGGCGATCTGCGTGGCGCGCAGCTCGGCGCCCCCAGCGTCACGGCGACCGCGCCAGTCCTCCAGCGGGGTGATCCCCGCGCAGCCGATCGCCACCTCGGACTGGCCGATGCGCCAGGCGCGGCCGAAGCTGTCGGAGACGATGACCGCCACGTTGTTGCCGCTCGCCTCGCGGATCTCGGCGCGGATCCGCCGGGCTGAGGCGTCGGGGTCCTCCGGCAGCAGGGAGACGGTGCC
>DASUUD010000123.1:0-2302 GCA_036374255.1 Solirubrobacterales bacterium
GACACGGGCAAATGCGTCGAACCGGCGCCCGAAACAACCCAGTCCGGCGAATACGCCCCCTTGGGCCGCCAGCTCTACATCTATCCCTCGGCGCGGGCGCTGGAGAAGCCCGAGGTTCTGGAGTTCGTCAACTTCTACCTCGAAAACGTCAACGACGTCACCGAACAGGCGGGGTTCATCTCCCTGACCGAACAGCAGCTCAGCGAATCGCAGGCGGATGTCGATGCGCTGGCCACCGGGGGAGGCGGCGAATAGGGGCGCGCCCCCGTTCGTAGGCAGCCGTGGCCCAAGCTCGGGACCTCCTCACCTCCAGCCGGCCGGCGGCACCGCTGTCCAGCCGGCTGGAGGCCCCGAGCCGCCGCCTCGGCGAGAAGGCGATCCAGGGCGTGCTCGCCCTGTGCGCCGCAATCTCGGTGGTCACGACCACCGCGATCGTGATCTCACTGATCGGGCCCTCGCTCAGCTTCTTCGACGAGGTTTCGGTCACCGACTTCCTCTTCGGGACCGATTGGTCTCCGGCTCTGCGTCCCCAGCACTTCGGCGTGCTCCCGATCGTTGTCGGGACGCTGAGCGTGACCCTCTGGGGCCTCCTGTTCGCGGTCCCGATCGGGCTCCTGTCGGCGATCTATCTGAGCGAGTACGCGAGGCCTCGTGTGAGAAAGACCCTCAAGCCGATGCTCGAGGTGCTGGCCGGCATCCCGACGGTGGCGATCGGCTTCTTCGCCTTCTCGTTCATCACGCCCACCCTGCAGCAGTTCTGGCCGGGCTTCCTGGGCGATGAGCCGAACATCTTCAACGCCCTCGCCGCGGCGCTTGGGATCGGCCTGCTGATCGTCCCGATCATCGCTTCGATCTCCGAGGACGCGATGTCGTCGGTTCCCAGCGGCCTCCGCGAGGGTGCTTACGCGATGGGCGCCACCCGGATGAAGGTGGCCCTGCGGGTCGTCTTCCCGGCCGCGCTCTCCGGCATCGTCGCCTCGATCGTCCTCGGGGTGTCCCGGGCGGTCGGGGAGACGATGGTCGTCCTGATGGCGGCGGGCGCCACCCCCAACCTCACCTTCAACCCGGTCGAATCGATCGAGGCGATGACCGCCTACATCGCGATCACGGGTACGGGCGATATCGCCACGGGCACGCTCGAGTACAACACGATCTTCGCGGTCGGCCTGGTGCTCTTCGTGATGACGCTGGTCATGAACCTGATCAGCATTCGCCTCGTGCGGAGATACCGCGAGGTCTACGAGTGAGCAACGGGATCCGCTCAGAGCGCACCCGTCTCGCCGTAGCCGGCGCCCGCTCCGTCTCCGCTGAGATGTCTCGCCAGCCTCGCGCGGAGGTCGCGATGGGGGGCGGGTTCCTGGCCCTGCTCCTGCTGGCCGTCAGCATCGCTTTGCTCGGCCTGGCGCTGCTCCTGATCGACGCCGTGGTTGACGGCAGCGGCCGCTTCGGGCTCGACCTCTTCACCAAGAAGGCGTCGAGCCTGCCGGCCCGCGCCGGCTTTCAGGACGCGATCCTCGGCACCCTCTGGGTGATCGGCGGGGTGATCGTATTCTGCGTCCCGATCGGGGTCGGTGCCGCCCTCTACCTGGAGGAATATGCGGCCAAGGAGCGCTGGTGGAACCAGCTGGTCGAAGTCAACATCCAGAACCTTGCCGCGGTTCCCTCCATCGTCTACGGGATCCTCGGGCTCGCCTTCATCGTCCGCGGCCCCCTGGATCTCGGCTTCATCGTGCTCGCCGCGTCGTTGACCCTGACCCTGCTGGTGCTCCCGACCGTCATCATCGCCGGCCGCGAGGCCATCCGCGCCGTGCCCGACTCGATCCGACAGGGCTCGCTCGCGCTGGGCGCCACAAGGTGGCAGACGATCCGCCATCAGATCCTCCCGGCGGCGATTCCCGGGGTGATGACGGGAATAATCCTGGCGATCTCGCGCGCGATCGGCGAGTCGGCGCCGCTCCTGCTGCTCGGCGCCGCCACCTTCGTAACGGCCAATCCCACCAGCCCGTTTACGGATGGCTACACGACCCTGCCGGTTCAGATCTTCAATTTCTTCGCCAGGGCGCAGGACGAGTACATCGCGCTGGCGGCCGCCGGGATCATCGTCATGCTCGTCGTCCTGCTGGCGATGAACTCCTTTGCGATCTGGCTGCGAAATCGTTACGAGCAGAGGTGGTAGGTGGTCTAGGGTGAGCGATCAGGTGGCTGGCGAGAGGAAAGCGACCGGGCGCGAGGCTCGCGAAGCGGCCGCAGCGCGGGCGGCGATAGCTGTGCGGCCGGACGAGTTCCGGCACGGAGCCTCCGG
>DASUUD010000124.1:0-5550 GCA_036374255.1 Solirubrobacterales bacterium
GGCCACCGGGACGAAGCACCCGGTGCAGCTCGGCCATTGCCCGTTCCTGGTCGGGGAAGGTAGACAGCGAGCACTCGCAGAGCGCCACGTCGAAGGCGCCCCCGTCGAGCGGCAGCGCTTCGGCGTCCCCCTGGATGAAGCTCACGCGAGCGCCGAGGCCCGCCGCGACTACGGCCTTCCTCGCCGCGCGGACGGCGTCGGCGCTGTACTCGACCCCGACCACCGAGGTGCCCAGCTCGCGCGCGGCGAGTAGCGCCGAGGCGCCGCTGCCCGAGGCGACGTCGACGAGACGATCGCCGTCCCCGACTCCGGCCAACTCCAGAGCGCGGCGGGTCGCCGGCGGCCCGCCGGGGTGGAGCTCATCGCCGAGCAGCCAGCGGACCGCGGGGTGCGCGTAGACCGCCGCACAGCATGACTTGAGCGCCGCGCCGGCCAGGGGCTCTCCAGTCGCGATGGCCGCCGCCGCGAGGACGGTGGCATCTCCTGCCGTCATCGCTGCGGGCTGTCCACCGGCGTCGGCGCCTCGCCGATGTCGTGCAGTCCGGTTACCGTGCGGCTCAGATTCTTCAGCATGCGCCGGCAGTTCGGGCACCAGCGTGCGTGGCGCGCGACCGCCGCGGCGGTCCGCTCGTCGAGCTCCCCGTCGATCAGGTCAGACATCTGCGCCCGCGTCTCGCGGCAGCGCCGGTGGTAGAGCTTCATCGGGTTGAAGGTCGGGCTCATGCGTATCCCTCCGCGAAGTAGTGGTCGAGCTTCTCGCGCAGCGCCATCCGCCCGCGGTGCAGTCGGCTCTTCAGCGCCCGCTCGCCGATCCCCAGGACCTCTGCCGCCTCGGCGGTGCTGAGGCCCTCGACATCGCGCAGGGTCAACGCCGTGCGATAGTCGAGCGGGAGTTCACCCAGCGCCGCCTCGACGGCTGCAAGGAACTCACGCGACTCGAACACGCGATCAGGCTGGTTGCCCCAGCCGGGTATCCGCTCCCCGACCATGTCGTCGATGTCGAGCGAATCCTCGACCGGGCGGCGGAGACCGCGATAGGCCTCGTTTATCCCGATCCGGGTCAGCCAGGTCGAAAAGCGCGAGCGGCCCTCGAAGCGGCCGATGCTCTGCCAGGCGCGCATCAGCGCCTCCTGCACCGCATCGTAGGCAGCGTCGCAGTCGCGCGTGATCCGGTACAGGGTGCGTCGCAGCCGCGTCGAGTGGCGGCCGGCCAGCTCGTTGAACGCCTCCTTGTCGCCGTCCTGGGCGCGAGCGACGAGGCTCTCCTCGCTTTCGGTCATAAGCCGGCGCAGTCCGTCATGCAGGGGCAGGGACATCTTTCGGGGATTTGACCGCTCCGGCGGCGAAAGGGTTCTCGAATCCAGAGATCGGGGCGATTCCCCGCCGCCTACGCGACCGCCGCCAGCGGGCGCAGCTCCTCGTTGACGGCGGGCCGCGCGGACTCGTAGGCCTCGAGGAACTTCAGCCACAGCTCGCTGCGGGTCGGAAACGGGGCAACCGCGTGGGCCAGCGTCGCGATCGGAACGTCGGCGACGATCGCGATCGTCGCCGCATGCAGCATGTCAGCGACGTCGGGACCGACAATGGTTGCGCCAACGATCACCTCGCGCTCGGCGTCGACGACGAAGCGGGTCGTGCCGGGGGCCGAGCGACCGTGGAAGCTGGCGCCAGCGGTGCCCGAGGTGCGCAGGTCGATCGCCTCCGCCGCGATGCCGTCGTCGCGGGCCGCCTCGAGCGTCTGCCCAACCGCGGCGACCTGCGGATCGGTGAAGACGACCCGTGGGGCCCCCGATCCGTCGGCGGTGGCCGACACCTCTGCTCCGAGTATGTGGTCGGCGGCGATCCGGGCCTGGTACTTGCCGGAGTGGGTGAGCAGCGAGCGGCCGTTGACGTCGCCGATCGCATAGAGCCAGCCAAGGCCTCGAGCGCGGAGCTGCTCGTCCACCTCGATCTGGCCACCCGGCTCAAGGCCGACGGTCTCCAGGCCGAGATCGTCGGTGAGCGGCCGCCGCCCGACCGCGACGAGCAGGTGGCTGCCGGTGATCTCGCCGCCGCCCCGCAGGCGCAGGGCGACCTCGCTCCCCCGGCGGCGGGCTTCGATGGCCCGCACCCCGGTCAGCACTTCCACCCCGCGCCTCTCCAGCGCATGGCGCAGCTCCTCCCCGGCGAAGGGCTCCTCGCGGGGCAGCAGCCGCTCTGCGGCCTCGATCACGATCGCGTCGGACCCCAGCGACGACCATGCCTGCGCCATCTCGACGCCGACCACGCCGCCGCCGAGGACGATCAGGCGCGCGGGCACCTCGCTCGCAGTCGTGATCTCGCGGTTCGACCAGGCGCCGACCTCGGAGAGGCCGGGGATCGGGGGCACCGCGGCGCCGCTGCCCACCGCGATCACGACGGCCTCGCGGGCGATCAGCAGCTCCTCCCCGACCCGCACCCTGCGCTTGCCATCCAGCCGGGCGTGACCGCGAACCAGCTCGATGCCGCGGTTCTCCAGCCAGGGGAGCTGGTGCTCATCGTTCAGCTTGTTGACGATCGCGTCGCGGCGCCTCAGCACGGCCGCGACGTCGATCTCGCCGCTCGAGGCCTCCGCCGCGCCGGGGACGCGGGCGGTCTCGGCGAGCGCCTCGGCGGGCCGCAGCAGGGCCTTGGAGGGCATGCACGCGTAGAAGGAGCACTCACCCCCGACCAGGCCCCGCTCGACGATCGCGACACTGCGATCGCCGCCGTCGCTCAGCCGCCCGGCCAGCACCTCTCCGGCCGGCCCGGCTCCGATCACGATGACATCGAATTCTCGCTGCATCTCAGCTGCTCCCGTCTGGGTTCGGTTTCAAGCCCCCGTCCGGGGACACCGATCTGAGTGAGGCCGTCCCCGAAAGGATTCAGACGGTCGTCGAGCCCTGCTGAGACATCTCCAGGCGCACCTGCTCGCGGTAGCCGACCGAGTTGTAGGCGCAGAAGGGGATCAGGCGGCCGTCGGGGACGATCTCCGAGACGCAGCACTTGCGCAGCTTCTCGACGTCCAGCGTGTAGGGGTCCTGAAAGTCCTGTACGACGATCATGAAGCCGCGCGCGGCCACCTCGCGCAGCTGTGGCGGCATCGCGGTCGCGCAGGCTATGCACTCCAACCGCTCGGCCACCGGGGCGCTGCCACCCGCCGCTTTCGCCGACCACAGTCCCTCCAGCGCCTCGCGAACGTCGATGTCGGGAACGGCGCGGTTGGTTACGTAGTCGAGGTATTGCTCGACCTCGACAAGGCGGGGCAGCGGGACGAGATCTTCGCCGTCGTACAGGGCGAAGGTCGCTGAGCGGCAACTCGGTGAGCAACAGGGAACCGGGATCAAGTCCTCGGCGCGGAACCACTCCGGCAACTGCTCGGCGATCAGCTCGATCACGTCGGAGTTGGTCAGCTTGTCGAGGGGGTCGGCGTCGGCGCGGAAGCGTCCGGAGTGGGTGACTGGCTGGAAGAAGACGCCGGTGACGGCGGGGTGCTCGACGCCGAAGTTGACGATCTGTCCGACCTCGTGCTCGTTCAGGTCGCGCTCGACCGCCGCGGCGAGGGAGACGCTGACTCCCGCCCCCGCGCAGCGCTCCAGCGCCCGCAGCTTCTCCTCGATCAGCGAGCGGCCGCGAATCGCGACCTGGGTGGATTTGCTGAAGCCGTCGAACTGCAGGTAGACGTGGACGCCGATCTCAGCCAGGGCGGGGGCGAAGCGGGGATCGCGGGCGAGCCGGATGCCGTTCGTGTTCAGCATCACCAGGGGGATGCCGCGAGAGCGTGCTGCGTGCAGCATCTCGAGGATCTGGGGATGGATCGAGGGCTCCCCACCGGAGAGCTGAACCGACTCCGGCTCGCCCTCCGCCGCGACGAAGGCATCGAGCATCGACTCGACCTGCTCCAGGCTCAGCGAGAAGCCGTGCTCCTGGTGGCCCGCGCCCGAATCGGCGAAGCAGATTGGGCAGTCCAGGTTGCAGGCGGTGTTGACCTCGATGATGCCGAGGCAGGTGTGCTGGGCGTGGGCGGGACAGATGCCGCAGTCGTGTGGGCACCCTTTCGACTCCTCGGTCTGTCGCTCCAGCGGCTCCTTTCCGGGCTTGTCGAAGCGCTGAATCTCCAAGTAGCGCTCGGCGTCCCCGTAGACCACCGCCTCGAAGCGACCGTGGTCGGGGCAGGTGCGGGCGAGCAGGACGCGGCCGTCGAGCTGAAGCAGCTCGGCGTCGAGGACCCGCCGGCAGCGGGGGCAGATCGAGGTCGTCGCCCCAAGGCTCGTCGCGCCCGGTTCCCCCGCAAGGACATCCGTCGTGGCTGCCATCGAAGGTTTCGACCGGATGCCGCGGCAAACGATTCGCCACCCGCCAGTCGATCGGAGGTCGGAAAGCAGACAGTGTGAGCACGCTCTCGTCTAATCGACCTCACCGCGGGCGAGGCTAAAGGCGGCGCCGAGGCTGCCGAGGTGGCGCGCGCGGCGCTCGCAGGAGGCCGCGCGGGAGCGCAGCCAGGCGGGGGATCCGGGTGGCAGGTAGGCGGCCGCATCGATTCGCACCCGCTCGGCGCCCGCCCGGCCAAGCAGGCGGGCGAGCGCGCGGGGGGAGTAGTAGCGCGCCTCGCGCCAGGTCTCGGACCCGCGCCAGGCCTTGACCTGGCGCCATGCCGCCCAGAGGCTCCAGGGATTGAGCTCGGCGAGAACCACCCGTCCTCCGGGCCTCGTCACCCGAACCAGCTCTGCCGCCGCCAGCTCCGCGTCCTCGACGAAGCAGAGAAGCGTCACCGCGAGGCTCAGGTCGAAGCTGCCGTCAGCGAAGGGCAGGTGGGTGACGTCGGCCTCGACCAGCGTCGCCGAGGGAACCTTGACGCGGGCGGCGGCGAGCATCTCCGGGTCGATGTCCACACCGGTGACTTCGGCCCCTTGCTCCACCAGACGGCGGGTGTAGATGCCGGTCCCGCAACCGGCATCGAGAGCGCGCTCGCCCCGCCGTACGCCTGCCAGCCCCAGGACCGCCCGGGCCTCGGCTGCATCCATCGCCTGGCCGATCGGGGTCGTGAACCAGGCGTCGTAGCGGACTGCCGCCTCGGACGCGCCGTCGTCGACGGTCAGGAAGAGCGAAGCCTGGCCCTCCCGAGAGGCCGGCCGGTCGTCCCCTGGCGAGGGGGAACATTGCATCGACCGAATCTAGCCGGGGTGACGCATTGGATCGGCACGTGCCGACCGCGGCGCTGATCCTCATGTTCGGCCCCGGATAATCCCCGGCGCGATGGGGCGGAGTTCCTTGCCGCATACCGCGCATGGCGTAGCGAGGGATGAGGGTCGCTCAGGGCACCACCGGCTCCGGCGCGGGCCGCCGGGCGAGCAGGATCGAGAGCGCAGCCAAGGTTGGCAGTGCGGCGCTGCCGATTGCGATCGTGGCGACGCCAACGGTGTCGAGGGCAAGCCCCCCGGCGACCACCAGCGCGGCCCCCGTCATATCACCGAGCAGGTCGGCGAAGCCGATGATCGTTCCCCGCTCACCCGCCGCGACGCGGTCGGAGAGCTCGGCCGTGGCGGCGACGAA
>DASUUD010000125.1:0-8514 GCA_036374255.1 Solirubrobacterales bacterium
GGGTACGAGGTCGAGGCGGAGGCGGGGCACGCCGTCGCCTTACAGCTGGAGCTGGACGAGGAGCTGCGGCGGGAGGGGCTTGCCCGCGAGATCGTCCACGCCGTCCAGAACGCCCGCAAAGAGGCCGGCCTGGAGATCACCGACCGGATCGAGCTGAGCCTCGGGGGCGACCCGGATCTGATCGATGCCGCGCGGGCTCACCAGGACTACCTGGCCGGCGAGGTGCTGGCCACCGCCGTCTCCTACGACGGCGCCGAGGGCGCGGCGACCAGCGTCGACGGCCACGAACTGCGGATCGAGATCGCGCGCGCCGGACGTTCTGCTGGATGAGCACCCTAAGGGTGCCCAACTGGCGGAAGGTCGGTCAGGTCAGTCGGACTCCGGCTGGCCGATGATGAAGTCCGACCTCTTCGAGTCGGAGAACTTCACCCAGCAGTGCTCGGGGGGCACGCCCGCGACCTCGCTCAGCGCCTCTTCGATGCGCCTCGCGACCTCCGCCTTCTGCTCATCGGTGCGCCCCTCGTACCAGTGCACGTGGACGAAGGGCATCGATCGCCGCTTCCGTCGGGCCTAGGCGAGCGCCGGCTCGAGCTCGGCCTCGAGGCGCCGCTTGGGCATCGCCCCGACGACTTTTTTGGCGATCGCCCCCTCCCTGAAGAGGATCAGGGTCGGGATCGACAGCACTTCGTACTGCATGGCCGTCTGCTGGTTCTCGTCGGTGTTGAGGCTGACGATCTTCAGGTCGTCGCGCTCGGCGTCGATTTCTTCGAGGATCGGATGGACGACGCGGCAGGGACCGCACCAGGGGGCCCAGAAATCGACCAGCACGGGGCCGTCGGCTTCCAGGACATCAGACTTGAAGGTGGCGTCGGTGACGTCGGTGAGCTTGCCTGTCACTGGATTCGGTCTCCTGGGTTTCGAGGTTCAGCGCTCAATACTTCAAAAAGTATAGCCATGGCCGGCGGCCTTCCGGCCACCAGCCTATGTTGCCCAGTATGACCAACGCCCAAATCGCCGCCGCCTTCGAAGAGCTCGGCGTCCTCTACGAGCTGGACGGCGCGGTGAAATACCGCGTCCTCGCCTACAGCACCGCCGCCAAGGCGATCCGCGAAAGCCCGATCTCGGTCGCCGACCTGGCGGCCGAAGGGAGGGCGACCGAGATTCCCGGCGTGGGCAAGACGCTGGCGGAAAAAATCGACACGCTGCTGAAGACCGGCGAGATACCCGCCGCCGCCAAGCTGAAGGGGAAGTACCCACCCACCCTGATCGCGGTGACGCGAGTCCCGTCGCTGGGGGCGAAAACGGCCCGGCGCCTCTACGACGAGCTGGGAGTCGCGTCACTGGAGGACCTCAAGGAGGCCGCGGAGACGCAGAAGATCCGCGCCCTGAAGGGCCTCGGCCCGAAAGTCGAGGAGAACGTGCTCGCGGCGCTGGAGCGCCTCGGGGAGCCCGGGGAGGGGCCTGGCCGCCTGCTGCTCTCCGCCGTGCGGCCGATCGCCGAGGAGCTGGCGGTGGCCCTGCGCGAGCATCCCGCCGCCAACCGGGTCGAAGTCGCAGGGTCGGTCCGGCGTTGGGGCGAGACCTGCAAGGACATCGACCTGATCGCGACGGCCGACCAGCCGACCGCCCTGGCCAATCACCTCGCCGGCCATCCCCTGATCGCCGCGGCCGGCAAGCCGGGGCCGAACGGGGTGCGGGCGCAGACCCACAACGGGATCGCGGTCGACCTTCGCATCGTCCCACCGGAGGCCTTCGGCAACCTGCTCCAACACTTCACGGGGTCGAAGGACCACAACGTGCAACTGCGCGAAGAAGCGGTCGCGCGGGGGCTCTCGGTCTCCGAGCACGGGATCACCGACACGGAGACCGGCAAAGTGGAGCTGTGCGAGAGCGAGGAGGAGGTCTACGAGCGCCTCGGTTACGCCTACATCGAGCCGGAGCTGCGCGAGGGGAGGGGGGAGCTGAAGGCGGCGCGGGAGGGGACGCTGCCCGAGCTGCTCTCCCTCGATGACGTTCACGGCGACCTGCACTGCCACACGACGATCTCCGATGGCCGCAACACGCTCGAGGAGATGGCGGCGGCGGCCCGGGCGCGCGGGTACTCATACCTGGCCCTGACCGACCACTCGGCGAGCCACGGCTTCGGGGACGAGGTAACCGCGGAGCGCCTCTGGAGGAGGATCGAGGAGGTGCGCGAGTGGAACAAGGGGAAACGCGGCTTTCGCCTGCTCGCCGGGTCGGAGATCAACATCGGCATGGACGGCGGGCTCGACTACCCGGACGACCTGGTCGAGGCCCTCGACTGGGTGGTGGCCAGCGTCCATACCTCCTTCGCGATCTCCGAGGCCGAGATGACAGGGCGGGTGCTGGCGGCGATCGAGAACCCTGCGGTCGACTGCATCGGCCATCTCACCGGGCGCCTGATCGGCCGGCGCGAGCCGTACGCGATCGACGTCGAGGCGGTGGCCGAGGCCGCGGCGCGGACCGGCACGATGCTCGAGATCAACGGCAACCCGAACCGCAGGGACCTCTCCGAGCACCACGCCCGGCTCGCAGCGCAAGCGGGGGTGACGATCGTCCTCAACACCGACGCCCACGGCGTAGACACGCTCGACAACATGATCTACGCGGTCGCCACCGCCCGCCGCGCCTGGCTGACCCCCGCCGACGTGGCCAACTCGCGCGGCTGGCGGGACTTCAAGCGGCTTCTGCGCGACTGACCGAGAAGCCCGCTCAGCCGGCTCGGGCAAGCGCTGTTCGGAGCGCCTCGAGGAACGCCTCGGGCCGGTCCCGCGCCGGGTCGTCCGCGCAGTTCTCGATCACATGCAGCGGCCATCCGTAGCGCCCGTTTGCCGCTTCGGCGATCTGCAGCCGGTTGGCGCGATCCTGCCGGCCCCAGATCAGCGTGGTGGGAACCGAGATTCGCGCCAGGTCGGAGGGCGGGATCGGACGAGTGAACTCGCGGAGCATGCGCCGGATCGCCTTCGATCCGGGTCCCCGCGCCAGATCGAGGGTGTATGCGACGTACGGCTCCCAGAGTTCGCCCATCCCCTCGCGCAGCCCGTCCAGGTCGTATGAGCATTGGCGCATGAAGCGGTTGTAGCTGCGCTCGTTGGGCCTTGCCTGGACGCCAAGCAGCGTGAGGGCGAACCGCGGCGCCGGTCGGAAGCGAGCGAGGCCGAGGGTGTCGACCAGGACCAGGCGGGCGATGCGGTCTCCGTGCTCGACCGCAAACCGAGCCGCGATCGCCCCGCCCAGCACATGTCCGACCAGCACCGGAGGGGATGGGCAGGTGCGCTCGATCAGCTCGCCCAGCCAGTCCAGCAGCAGCTCAGGCGACGGCGTCGGGTCGGGCACCTGGGAGGCGCCGTGCGCGGGAAGGTCCGGGGCGATCACGCGGTGTGTCTTGACCAGGTCGGGAATCACCCGCATCCATTTGGCCGCGAACTCGCCCGGCCCGTGCAGGAGCAGGAGCGGGGCCCCCTCGCCGCCCTCGAGCACAGCGGTGGTGATGCCGGCGAGCCGCAGTCGCCGTTCCTCGACCGGGAGTGGCGCGGTGAGTATCTCGCGGGCAAGGTCGCCGCTCGCTCTCTCTCGCGCGGGCGCTGCTCGCCCGTTACTCGCTGTCTCTGTTCTCTGCTTTGTAGCCATCTTCCCTCCGTGCGGGTCGGTGCATGCGTGCTCGACCCGACGCTACGACCAGCGATCGGCCCCCGCATCGCCTGGATTCACCAACTGCACCGGTGGCGAGGACGTGGTCATTTCTGACCACGCCAGAACCTCAGACGAGGTCGTGGGCGAAGGCGTAGGCGCTCGCCGCGGTTCGGGAGGAGACCCCGAGCTTGGAGAAGATGTTCTGCAGATGGCGCGCCACCGTGTGCTCGCTGATCACCAGGGCAGCGGCGATCTCACGATTGCTCTTGCCGGCGGCCACCAGCCGCAAGACCTCGATCTCCCGCGCCGTCAGCCCGCGGGCGTCCGATCGTCGGGGTTCTCCCGCATGCGAGTCGAGCCGGGCAAGGTCGGGCGCCGCCCTGAGCTGCGAGAAGGTGTTCCTGGCCGCCTCCAACTCCAGCTCTGCCGCCTCCTCGTCGCCGAGCTCCCGACAGGCGCATCCGATCAGCTCCCGCACCCGGGCGGTCTCGTAGGGGGCCTCCAGGTCCTGCCACGTCTGGACGGCGCTGCGCAGCGCCGCCAGCGCCGCGCGGGGGTCGCCTCGGGCGAGCTCCACCGCGCCCCGTGACCCCGCGGCCATCGCCTCCAGCGCCGACCCGGCGAAGCCGGTCGCCAGTGCTTCGAGCTCCAGAGTCGCCGAGTCGGCCGCCTCGAGATCGCCGCTTGCGAGCATGATCTCGACGAATGCCGGCAGCAGGCCGCAGCGTCTTCCGGGTTCCGTCGCCTCCTCCAGGACCCTGCGGATCGTCGTCACCGCCGCCGCTCTGTCGCCCTGGGCGAGGCGAAGCAGGGCCAGGCCGGGCTGAGGCTCTCGCCCGCGCCGGCTGGCCTCGCGGTAGGCCGCCTCGGCCGCCTCGAGATCTCCAGTCAGCCTGTGGACCTCCGCCTCCCGGTAGCGGGCCTCGCCCGCCGCCGAGGGGTTCTCACCCTGCAGGCAGCGCTCGGCCGCGCGCCTCGCCTCCTCCAGCGCGTCTGACCACTCCCCACCAAGCTGCATGATCTCGGCGCGGTGGATCAGGCAGCGGCCGGTGAAGGAGACCATCTCCGGCTGTTCCTCGCACCAGTCGGTCAGCGTCGCGGTCCACTCGCGCGCACGCCGCAGGTCGTGGGCCTGCTGGCAGGCGAGAATCACCCCGCAGTAGACGATGCCCGTGACGATCGGCGACAGCTCCCCGCCGCTCGCCGCGACCATCGCCTCGTCGAGGAGCATGAGTCCCTCCTTGATCTTCCCCTGCTGGATCAGGATCTGTCCCTGCTCGTGCCCGGCCAGCGCGAACAGGTCGGAATCGCCGAGGCGCTCGCCGATCGCCGCCGCTTCGGCGGCGAGGGCGCCGGCGGCCTCCCAGTCCCCCTCCGCCTCGTGCTCGAAGATTCGGGGAAGCAACATATAACCGCGCTCGACGCGGTCGTCTCCCTCCCTGTCGAGCAGCCGTTGGGCGCGGCCCAGCCAGCCGCCGGCGCGTCCCATCTCTCCTTTTCGTGCGAGGTTGACGCCCACCCAGAACGCGCAGCGCAGGGATCTGAGGGAATCGCCGGCGTTGAGGTGCGCGCGGTAGGCCTTCTCGAGCACCGTCAGGTACTCGTCCTCGCGCCCGATCATGTACGCCGAGGTTGCGAGCAGCTCCAGATCTCCCCCGGCCAACTCCCGCTCCCGATCGGCGTGGGACAGGGCCTCATAGGCCTCCATCCACTCCCGGCCGTCGAAGCATTCGCGGCCGCGCTCCAGCGCGTCGGCAGCGTTGGTCGCCATGAATCCAGTATCGCCCAGGACCGGCGTTCCGCGGAGGCCGCCTCCGGTCAGCTCAGATGCAGGCGATCGCTGCGCAGGCCGGGGGTGCGGACCAGGCTGATCGGCTTCAGTGCCGAGTTGGGCACGACGTAGAACTTAACCCCGTCCCGCTGCTCGATGCCGAGCACCGCGGCCTCGCGGGTCCGCATCGCGAGCGCCACCAGCAGGGCGTAGCCGGCGCCGACCGCCGCGACGCCGGGGAAGACGATCCCCAGTCCCCCGGCCGCCACCGCCGTGAGGCCGATCGGCCAGAGGCGGCGAAAGGCGATGCGGGCGGGGCTCTCATCGGGGAGGGAGGTCGCGGTGCGGGCGCGCGTCAGCGCCTCGCGAACGCCGTCGGCTGCTCGATCGGGCCGCCCGAGGAAGAGCCCGATCGCCGACGCGGCGAGCCACCAGACTCCGGCGACCATGACCGTCGTCGTGTCTTCGTCGCGTCCGGCGGCGATCGCCGTGATCGCCCCCAACACGGTCGCCTCGGCGGCGGTCAGGAAGACCGTGAGGCGGAGCAGGTCGGTGTAGGGCATGTCCCCGCCCTACCCGGCCAGCGACTCGAGGAGCGCCAGCCAGCCCTGCGGTCCGTCGACTTTGAGGTCGGACTCCTCGGCCAGCTCGGGGGGCGCCTCCTCGGAAACGACTCCGACGCAGACAGCGGTCTCCAGCTCCCCCGCCTCCCGCAGCTCCCGCAGCCTGCGGAAGGCGTCGAGGTCGGTGCGGTCGTCACCGGCGTAGACGGCCGCCTCGATGCCGTCGGTCGCCAGCAGCGCCGCGACCGCCATGTCCTTCCCCCCGCCGCCCCCGGGCCGCAGCTCGAGGACCTTGCGTCCCCAGCGCGGCTCGAGCCCGGCCCGTCCGGCGGCGGCCGCGATCTCATGCGCGCGCGCCTCGGCGGCGCGCTCGTCGGTCGCGCCGCGCCAGTGCAAGCCCTGGATCGGGCCCTTGTCCTCGCGCCGAAGCCCAGCCATGCGACCGTCGCCCAGCTCGTCCAGGAATTCGGCCGCCGCCCGCTCACGGCCCTGCAGGGAGGGGTCCAGCCGGGGCTCGCGGTCTCCGGGAAGCAGCAGTTCGAGTCCGTGGTTGCCGGCATAGGAGATCCCCTCGATCCCCACCATCCGCCGTGCCTCCAGCGCGGCCCGTCCCGAGATGCAGCCGACCAGCCGGAACCGGCCGGCGAGCCCCTCCAGCGCGGCGCGCGCAGCCTCCGGGACCACGGCCTGCTCGGGCCGGGGCGCGATCGGTGCGAGGGTCCCGTCCACGTCGGTGAGGACGGCGGAACGAGCCGGATCGTCGAGCAGCGGCGCGATCTGCACCCCCCCGCCGTCCCCTCCTGCCACGGAAGACATTGCATCTAGTATCGCGCCATGAGCGCGGAGCAAGCAAGCAAGCGCCTCTGGTTCTTCGCGCCGCGAGCGAAGCGCGAGGCATTTTGATGTTCTCCCGCGAGTTGCTCACCCTGGCCGCGATCGGCACCATCGCCGGCGCCTTCAGCGGCCTGTTCGGGGTCGGGGGCGGAACGGTGATCGTCCCGCTGCTGATCTACTGGCTCGGCTACGGGGAGCGGCTCGCCACGGGCACGAGCCTCGGCGCGATAGCGCTCATCGGTCTGCTCGGAGCGGCCGCCCAGGGGGGCCTCTACGGCAACGTCGATGTCGCGACCGGCCTGCTGCTCTCGATTCCCGCGGTCGGCGGCGTCGTCGTCGGCACGACGGTCCAGCAGCGGATTCCCCAGCGCTCGGTCTCGCTGCTGTTCGCCCTGCTGTTGGTGGTCGTCGCGATCGAGCTGATCGTGCCATGAATGAGTTGCTGGCAGTGCTCATCGCGGCGATCGGCGGCCTCGCCGGCGGGCTGGTCGGGGTCGGCGGCGGGGTGCTCTTCGTGCCCGCGCTGATCCTCTTCCTGGACTTCAACCAGGTCGAGGCCGAGTCGACCTCGTTGCTGATGATCGTCATCGTCGCCCTGGTAGGCGCCTACAGGCAGAGGGGCTACGGGAACCTGGCGATGCGTGAGGCGGCGTTGATCGGCGCCCTCTCGCCGCTCGGGGTCCTGCTCGGCGTCGTGGTCGCCAACGAGGTTCCGCAGCGCGCCCTGGAGCTTTCCTTCGCCGGACTGGTCCTGATCGTCGCCTATGGCCTCCTGCGCCGCGGCCTCGCCGCGGAGCCCGAGGCCGAGGATCGCTAGGGCCGGAGCGGCCCAGCGGTAGTCTCAACCTGTGGATTCGTTGACCTGGGAGACCGACGTGCCGCAGCTTCGCTCCCCGATCCTCGTCTGCAGTTTCCGGGGCTGGAACGACGCCGCCGGAGCTGCCTCGACGGCGCTCGCGACGCTCGCCGCATCCTTCGACGCCGAGCTGATCGCCTCGATCGATCCCGAGGAGTACTTCGACTTTCAGGCGACGCGGCCGACGATCACCCTCACCGACGGTCAGGCTCGTCACATCGAATGGCCGCAGAACAACCTGATCTCCATGCAGGTCCCCTCCGCCGAACGCGACCTCGTCCTGCTCGACGGAACCGAGCCGAACCTGCGCTGGCGGACCTTCTCGGAGACCGTCGCGACCGCGGCCGATGCGCTCGGGACCGAGATGGTGATCACGATGGGCGCGCTGATCGCCGAGGTCTCCCACACCCTGCCGGTCCCGATCACGGGCCTCGCCTCCGACGAGGAGCTGGTCGAGGAGCTCGACCTGCAGCGCTCCAGCTACGAGGGCCCGACCGGAATCGTCGGCGTCCTCCACGATTGCTGCCGCCGGCTGGGGATGACCTCGGCGTCGCTGTGGGCCGCGGTCCCCCACTACGTGGCCGCGGTGCCGAACCCGAAGGCGGCGCTGGCGCTGCTGCGCCGGCTCGAGGGGCTGACCGGGGTGGGTGTCGAGGCTCGCGACCTCGAGGAGGAGGTCTCGAGCTACGAGGAGCAGATCGGCCGGGCGGTAGAGGCGAACCCCGAGATCGCCGAGCTGGTGGAGCGGATCGAGGCGGAGCAGGTCGAGCAGCTGGGTGGAGGCGAGGACCTGCCCTCGGCGGACACCATCGCGCGCGAGTTCCAGCGCTTCCTGC
>DASUUD010000126.1:0-12326 GCA_036374255.1 Solirubrobacterales bacterium
CCACCGGGACGCCGAGCGCCTTGCAGGCGTCCGCCAGTCCGGAGACCGCGCGATCGAGTTGCCAGGCGACGTTGGATTTCTCCGGATTGCCGAAGTTGAGGCAGTTGGTGAGGCCGAGCGGCTCGGCCCCCACGCAGGCCAGGTTCTGGGCGCACTCGAGCACCGCCTCGACCGTCCCCGCCCAGGGGTCGCAGGCGACACGCCGCCCGTTGCCGTCGATCGAGACGGCGATCGCGTTGCCCGCCTCGGGGATCGCGAGCACCGCGGCATCGGCGGTCTCCGGCCGGAGCGCGGTGCGCGAGCCGACCACCGAGTCGTACTGCTCAAAGGCCCAACGCTTGGAGGCCACACTGGGGGAGGCGAGCAGGGCGAGCAGCGTCTCTTCGGCCGAGGCATCCGGATCGAGGGCGGCCCTGTTGCCGTAGAGCCAGCCCTCCGGCTCGGCCGGGCCGAGGTCGTAGAGCGGGCAGCCGTCGACCAGCGCCTCGACCGGCATCTCGCCGAGCACCTCGCTGTCGCGCAGCACGCGGATCCGGCGGCTGTCGGTGACGGCGCCGACCTCCGCCGCCCCGGTCTCCCATATCTCGCAGACCGCCAGCACCTCGGGGACCCTGGCCGGCTCGACCACCGCCAGCATCCGCTCCTGGGACTCGGAGACCATGATTTCGAACGGCTCCATGTCGGCCTCGCGCAGCGGCACCCGCGACACGTCGATGTCGATCCCGACCCCGCCGGCGGAGGCCATCTCGCCCGCCGAGGAGGTCAGGCCGGCGGCGCCCAGGTCCTGCAGCGAGACCAGCAGCCCCCGACCAAGCAGCTCCAGGCAGCACTCGAGCAGCTTCGACTCCTCGAAGGGGTCGCCGATCTGCACGGTCGGGCGCTTCGCCTCGTCGCCGTCGCCCAGCTCGGCCGAGGCGAGCACCGAGGCGCCGCCGATTCCGTCGCGGCCGGTCGAGGCGCCTATCAGGACGACGGCGTTGCCGACCCCGGCGGCCGCGGAGCGCACCATCTCCTCCTGCCGCGCCAGGCCCACGCACATCGCGTTGACCAGGCAGTTGTGCTCGTAGGGCGCCTCGAAGTAGATCTCGCCGCCGACGGTCGGCACCCCGATCGAGTTGCCGTAGTGGCCGATCCCGCGCACCGCCCCGTCCAGCAGGAAGCGGGAGCGCTCGGAGTCCAGCTCGCCGAAGCGCAGCGAGTCGAGGACGGCGATCGGCCGGGCGCCGAGGGCGAAGACGTCGCGCAGGATGCCGCCGACGCCGGTCGCCGCCCCCTGAAAGGGCTCCACAGCGCTCGGGTGGTTGTGCGACTCGACCTTGAAGGCGACCGCGTACCCCGCGCCGATGTCGACCGCGCCGGCGTTCTCGCCCGGGCCCATCACCACCCGCTCGCCCTCGGTCGGCAGACGCCGCAGCAGCTTGCGCGAGTGCTTGTAGGCGCAATGCTCGGACCAGAGCAGGCTGAACATCGCCAGCTCGACGCCGTTCGGCTCGCGGCCGAGCTTCTCGCAGATCAGCTCGTACTCGGCGTCGGTGAGGCCCAGCTCGCGGTGTTTGGAGGTCCTGACCGTCATCCCGGGACCAGTCCGGCGACCCCCTCGAACAGCTTGAGACCGTCTGTCGACCCGGTCATCTCGTCGACCGCGTGCTCGGGGTGGGGCATCAGGCCGAGCACGTTGCCGGCCTCGTTGACGACGCCGGCGATGTCGCGCATCGAGCCGTTCGGGTTCTGGCCCGGCGCGTAGCGGAACGCGACCTGGCCCCTCGCCTCGATCTCGTCGAGCATCTCCTCCGGCGCGTAGTAGCGCCCTTCGCCGTGCTTGACCGGGATCGACAGCCTCTCGCCGGGCTCGATTCCTCGCAGAAACGGCGAACGTGTGAACGCTTGTGAACCCTCTGGTGTGGTCAAGCGTTCACTCGTCGCTCCGGCGGCGATCAGGTCGACCTGGCGACAGGAGAAGCGCAGGTTCTCGTTGCGCAGCAGCGCCCCGGGCAGCAACCCCGCTTCACAGAGCACCTGGAACCCGTTGCAGATCCCCAGCACCGGCCCGCCCGCCTCGGCGAACTCGGCCACCGCCTCCATCGCCGGGGAGAAGCGGGCGATCGCGCCGGCCCGCAGGTAGTCGCCGTAGGAGAAGCCGCCCGGGACGACGACCGCGTCGACACCTCCCAGGTCACGCTCCTGGTGCCAGATCAGGCGCGCTTCGCCGGTCAGCGAGCAGGCATGCAGCGCGTCCCGCTCGTCGCATGAGCCGGGGAACTGAAGTACGCCCCAGAGCATCAGCCGCCGTCGACGTGCTCGATCTCGAAGTCCTCGATCAGCGGGTTGGCAAGAAGCTTCTCGCACAGCTCGGGCAGCCGCTCCGGGTCGGCGGCCTCCAGCTCGACCATGCGGCCGACCCGCACGTGCCCGATCCCCTCGAAGCCGAGCGCAGGCAGGGCCTGCTCAACCGCCTTGCCCTGCGGGTCGAGGATCCCCTCCTTGGGCCGGATCAGCACGCGCGCCCTCGTCTTGGCCACTAGAAGCTGCGCTCCGTGATCCGCTCGTAGGCCTCGACGTACTTGGCGCGCGTCTGCTCGACCACGTCGGGCGGCAGCTCGGGGGCGGGCGGCGTGTGGTCCCAGCCTGCCTGGTCGGCCCAGTCGCGCACGAACTGCTTGTCGAAGGACGGCTGGGCGCGGCCGGGCTCGTAGCGGTCGGCCGGCCAGAATCGCGAGGAGTCCGGGGTCAGCACCTCGTCGGCGAGGACGATCTCGGCGCCGGCGTGGCGGCCGAACTCGAACTTCGTGTCGGCGAGGATGATCCCGCGCTCAGCGGCGTGCTCGGCGCCGCGGGTGTAGAACTCGATCGAGAGCCGGCGCAGCTCCTCCATCAGGCCGCGGTCGCCGACGATCTCGGCCGCCCGGTCGAAGTCGACGTTCTCGTCGTGGTCGCCGACCTCGGCCTTGGTCGCGGGGGTGAAGATCGGTTCGGGAAGCCTGTCGGACTCCAGCAGCCCGCTCGGCAGCTCGATCCCGCAGACAGCGCCGCCCTCCCGGTATTCCCGCCAGCCGGACCCGGAGAGGTACCCGCGCACGACGCACTCCACCGGGTACATCTCCAGCTTGCGCACCCGCATCGCCCGCCCGGCCACCTCTTCGGGCACGTCCTCGGAGATCAGGTGGTTGGGGACGATGTCGCCGGTCAGCTCGAACCAGAACAGCGACATCTGGGTCAGCACCTTCCCCTTGTCGGGGATCGGGGTCGGCATCACCACGTCGTAGATCGAGATCCGGTCGGAGGCGACCATCAGCAGGTCGCCGTCCCACTCGTAGATCTCGCGGACCTTCCCCGAGGAGTGAAGCTTCAGGTCGGCGACGGCTGGCATTAAGCCGATGCTAACCACCATCGAAGCGGAGCACCCGTGCGCCGCTGCTCTGCGATTCTCCGCGGAGTGAGCCTGCCGCCCGAACCGACCAGCTCGCCGCTCGTCCAGACCCTGCGCTGGTCATTCCGCCCGATCCACTTCATGCAGGAGTGCCGGGAGCGATACGGCGACTCGTTCAGTGTCAAATTCCTCACCTTCGAGCGGCCGATGGTGATGATCTCCGACCCGGTCGCGATCAAGGCCCTCTACACCGAGCCCGCCCACAACCTGCCCCCGGGGCGCGAGATCATGCTGGAGCCGATCCTCGGCTCGCATTCGCTGCTGCTGCTGGTTGGGAAGGACCATCTCGCCCACCGCAGGCTGATGCTCCCCTCCTTCCACGGCGAGCGGATGCGCTCCTACGAGCCGATCGTCGAGGAGATCATCGGCGCGGAGATCGACTCCTGGCGGCTCGGCGAGGAGTTCTCCATCCACCCCCGCATGCAGGCGGTCACCCTGGAGGTGATCCTGCGGGTGGTTTCCGGCGTCGCCGAGGGCCCGCGACTCGAGCGCCTGCGCGCCCTGCTGACCAGGGTGCTGAACGAGACCGCCTCGCCCTTCGCCCAGCTGGTCGGCCTCGCCGCCCGGCGGTTCGGGCGCGGCCCGTGGGACCGCTTCGAGGGATTGCTGCGGGAGGTCGACGAGCTGATCTACGCCGAGATCGCCGAGCGCCGCCGCGACGAGGGCCTCGAGGACCGCGACGACATACTCTCGGCGCTGATCCTCGCCCGCTTCGAGGATGGCGGGGGAATGAGCGACACCGACCTGCGCGACCAGCTGATGACCCTGCTGCTCGCCGGCCACGAGACGACCGCGACGGCGCTCGCCTGGGCCTTCGACCTGCTGCTCCGCCACCGGGTAGAGCTGGGGCGGTTGCGGGAGACGCTCGAGGAGGGCGACGACGCCCACCTGCGGGCGACGATCACCGAGTCGCTGCGACTGCGGCCCGTGGTGCCGCTGGCTGGCCGCCGGCTTGTCAAGGAGCTTCGCACCGACGGCCTGGCGCTGCCAGAGGGGACCGACGTGACGCCGGCCATCTGGCTTGCCCACACCCGCGCGGACGTCTATCCCGAGCCCTTCGCCTTCCGCCCCGAGCGCTTCCTCGAGGAGGGCCCCGACACCTACGCCTGGATTCCCTTCGGCGGCGGGGTGCGGCGCTGCCTCGGCGCCTCCTTCGCCGAGTTCGAGATGCGGATCGTGCTGCGCGAGGTCCTCACCCGCTGCGAGCTGGAGAAGGCGGAACCGGCGCCGGAGCGGATCGCCCGCCGCAACATCACCCTCTCCCCGCGCGACGGCACTCCGGTCATCGTCACCGCCCGCCACCCGGCTCACGAGCGGCCGCGCGTGGCCGCCTGAGTCGGCTCGGGAATAGCATTCTGCGTGTGGGTGAGGGTGGTGAACGGGACCGGCTGACCTTCTGGCAGCGCCAGGCGCTGCGCGGGGTTCACAAGCGGGCGAAGAAGGCGATGGACGAGCCCCTCACCTCCGACGATTGGGCGGCATTCTTCGAAACCGAGTCCTCCCTGGGCGAGCGCTTGCTCAGCAGGGCCTTGCGCGCGCTTCCCAGTAGCCCTCGCTGCGGCGTCTGCGGTGCTCCCTTCGCGGGCGTCGGCGGCCGCCTGCTGCGCCCGCTCGGCTACCGGCCGTCGCGCAAGAGCCCCAATCTCTGCGCGGTTTGCGTGGAGGCCTCACCGCCCGGTGGCACGACCACCGACGCCGGCGTCCTGTTCGCGGACGTTCGTGGTTTCACGAGGCTCTCCGAGCAGTCGGACCCCGAGACGGTGAGCGAATTGCTGCGGCGGTTCTACGCGGCGGCCGAGGACGTGATCTTCCCCGAGGCAATCATCGACAAGCTGATCGGCGACGAGGTGATGGCCCTCTATCTGCCGATGTATGGGAACTTCGACAGGGCGGCGCCGCTGATGGTGGATCACGCCCGCGCCCTGCTTCGGAAGGTCGGGTACGGAGGCGAGGACGGGCCTTTCGTCGAGGTCGGCATCGGTCTCGACTACGGGGAGGCGTACGTCGGCAACGTCGGTCGCCGCTGGCTCAACGACTTCACCGCCGTAGGCGATGTGGTCAACGTGGCATCCCGACTGCAGGGAGAGGCGGCGGGGGGCGAGATCATCGCCTCCGGGCGACTGGTCGATCAGCTCGGGGAGACCCCGGGCGAGCGACTCGACCTCACCCTGAAGGGCAAGGCGGAGCAGGTCGTCGCCTACCGCGTTCCTCTCTAGCCGGTGCCCTCTGCGGATCTTTCGGCCGCCGGATGCTCACGCGCCCAGTCCGCGATCCTGCTCGAGCCCGAGATCACCTCGCCGTCGTCGAGGACGAGGATCGGCACCTCGTTGGTGCCGCTCAGCCGCCTCACCTCCTCGCGGTCCTTGTCGCGGCTGGCCCAGGTCCAGGGGGCCAGCCGGTAGCCGCCGACCGGCTTGATCTCGTACTCATAGCCCGCTGCGTCGAGCGCCCCACCCGCTTTCGCACAGGGGTGCATGACCGCGGGTCCCCGTTTCCTCTGCCCGCAGGTGTAGAGGACCACGGGGCCGACTTTATCCCTAGCGGTGTTCGTAATGCACGCATACGGTGCATTTCGAACACGGCAAGGTCAGCGCAGCGCTTCGAGCCGCTCGAAGATCTCGGGGAGGTGGGTGAGGTAGGCGCCGTAATCGAAGACGGCGTCGAGGTCGAGGTCGGGGGCGGCCCCGGCAAGCAGCTCGCGGAACTCGGTCCCGGTGTCCCAGGCCCGCTGGGCGTTCTCCTGGACGACGCGGTAGGCGTCGTCGCGGGCCATCCCCGACTCGACCAGGGCGGTTAGCGCACGCTGGCTGAACAGGGCCCCGTGGGTGTGGGCGAGGTTCGTCCCCATCCGCTCCGTGTGGACCGCCATTCCGGCCGCGACGCCGGCCGCCAGGTCCTGGATGTAGTCGAGCGCGGTGGTCGAGTCCGGGAGGATCACCCGCTCGGCGCCGGAGTGGGAGATGTCGCGCTCGTGCCAGAGGGCGATGTTCTCGAGGCCCGCCTGGGCGTAGCCGCGCAGCACTCGGGCGAGGCCGGTGATCCGCTCGGTGCGGATCGGGTTGCGCTTATGGGGCATCGCCGAGGATCCCTTCTGCCCGGCGGCGAACGGCTCCTCCACCTCGCGCACCTCGGTCCGCTGCAGGTTGCGGACCTCGGTCGCGAAGCGCTCCAGGCCGCCCGCGGCAATGGCGATGGTCGACGTGAGCACGGCGTGCCGGTCGCGCGGGATCACCTGGGTGGCCACGTCCTCGCGAGCGAGGCCGAGCCGCTCCATCACCCGCGCCTCCACCGCGGGCGGGACCGAGGCGTAGGTTCCGACCGCGCCGGAGAGCTTGCCGAAGGCGAGTTGGGAGAAGGCCCCGGTGAGTCGGCCGAGGTTGCGGTCCGCCTCGAAGGCGAAGCCGGCCAGGCGCAGCCCGAAGGTGGTCGGCTCGGCGTGGACCCCGTGCGTGCGGCCGACGCAGAGGGTGTCGCGATGCTCGAGCGCCCGCTCGATCAGCGCGTCCCGGTAGGCGCGGGCGCTGCCCAGGAGGACCTCGCCGGCCCCCCGCAGCTGCAGGGCAAGGGCCGTGTCGAGGACGTCGGAGGAGGTGAGCCCGTAGTGGATCCAGCGCCCGTGCTCGCCCACCGACTCAGCGACGACGTCGACGAAGGCGGCGACGTCGTGGTCGGTCACCCGCTCGCGCTCCTCGACCGCCTCGACCGTGAAGGAGGCGTTCGCGCGGCACGCCTCGGCCGCCTCCCCGGGCACGACGCCCTCCTCCGCCCAGGCCTCGACGGCGGCCAGCTCAACCTCCAGCCAGCACTCCATCTTGCGCCGTGCGGACCAGACATCGCCCATCTCCGGGCGGGTGTACCGGGCGATCATCAGCAGTTGATGATTCGGACGGCCAGCAACCCCGCGTTTTTCGCCCCGTCCACGGCGACGCAGGCGACCGGGACGCCGGGCGGCATCTGCACTGCGGAGAGCAGCGCGTCGAGACCGCCGAGGCTCTTGCCCAGGATCGGCACGCCGATCACCGGCAGGTCGGTGTGGGCGGCGGCGACGCCCGGCAGCGCCGCCGACATCCCGGCGCCGGCGATGATCACCTTCAGTCCCCGCATCCGCGCGTTGTGGCAGTACTCGCGTACCAACTCCGGGTCGCGGTGGGCGCTCATCACCCGCACCTCGTAGCGGATCCCGGCGTCGTGGAGCACTGCGCCGGCGGGCTGCATCTTGGGCTTGTCGTTCTTCGAGCCCATGATGATCCCGACATGGGGCTCGTCCACCTCGATCTCCTCGAACGCCTCCTCGACCGCCGGCATCGTGGTTGGGGTCGGAGTCGGTTGCGGCTCCTCTGAGATCTCGCTCATCTCATTCCTCTCGGTTCAGTGACTGGGGACGCGCTCGACGGCGCGGGCCGCGATATCAGTGCGGATCTGCATTCCGTCGAAGGAGATCCGCCGGGCAGCATCGTACGCGCGATCGCGGGCCTCGGCAGGGGTGGCGCCGAGCGCGGTCACGTTGAGCACCCGGCCGCCGGCCGTGACGACCTCGCCGTCGCGCTCCGCGGTCCCGGCGTGGGTCACCTCGGCCAACCCGGCCGCCTCGGCGAGCCCGTGGATCGCGTCGCCCTTCGAGGAGGACGCGGGGTAGCCCGCCGAGGCGAGGACGACGGTGACCGCCCAGTCCTCGCCGAACTCCGCCTCGACACCGGCCAGACCGCCCGGCTCGCGGGCGGCGAGGCAGAGGTCGAGCAGGTCCGAGCGCATCCGCGGCAGCACCGCCTGCGTCTCGGGGTCGCCGAAGCGCACGTTGAACTCCAGCACCCTGGGCCCGTCGGGGCAGATCATCAGGCCGGCGTAGAGCACGCCGTGAAAGGGCCTGCCGCGGCGGGCCATGGCGGCGACCGCCGGGCGGTGCACCGCGTCGACGATCTCCTCGATCTCGGCGGCCCCGAAGCCCGGCACCGGCGAGTAGCTGCCCATGCCGCCGGTGTTGGGCCCCTCGTCGCCGTCGAAGATCCGCTTGTAGTCCTGGGCCGGGGCGAGGGGCACCACGTTCTCGCCGTCGCAGAGGGCGAGCAGGGATAGCTCCTCCCCCTCCAGGAACTGCTCCAGCACCACCACGGTCTCGCCGAAGCGCCGCTCGGTGAAGAAGACGTCGACGGCGTCGCGCGCCTCGGCCTCGGTGGCGCAGATGATCACCCCCTTGCCCGCAGCCAGCCCGTCCGCCTTCAGCACCGCCGGGTAGGAGGCGCAGGCGAGGTGCTCAATCGCCTCCTCGCGGGTCCGCAGCAGCACGTGAGAGGCGGTGGGCACGTCGGCCTCGGCCATCAGCTGCTTGGCGAATGCCTTGGAGCCCTCCAGCTGCGCCGCCGCGGCGCTCGGCCCGAAGGCCGGGACGCCGGCCTCCTCCAGGGCGTCGACGACCCCGGCGACCAGGGGCGCCTCCGGCCCGACGACGACCAGGTCCACCTCGCGCTCGCTCGCCGCCGCGACGATCGCGGGGACGTCCTCGGCCCCGACCTCCGTCAGGCACTCGGCGTCGGCCGCGATGCCGGCGTTGCCGGGAGCGCTGAGCAGCTCCGGCGCCCGGGCCGAGCGGCTCAGCGCCCGCACGACCGCGTGCTCGCGCCCCCCTCCCCCAACGACCAGAACCCTCAAGTCCCGGTCCTCAGAGCGTCTCCGCCAGGGCCTCGGCCGGCATCGCGGCGAGCGTCTGGCTTTTCATCGTGCCGCGCGAGCCCAGCTCGACCGAGACCTTGGCCATCGTCTGCTCGTCGGGAGCCTCCAGGATGGTCACGAAGTCGTACTGGCCGAGCGTCGCGTACTGGGACACCACCTTGGCCCCGATCTGTTCGACCTCCTTGTTCACCTCGGCGACGCGCCCGGGGTTGTTCTTCAGCGTGCGGACGCCGTCGGCGGTCAGGTTGCTGAGCATCACGTAGGTGGGCATGACTCCTCCTCTCGCGGGGGTATGCGCCTACGTTAACGCGAGCAGGTTGGAGAGGGGAATCGTGACCCTCCTCCCGGAACCCGCCGACGACAGCTACTCGCGATCCGGATGCGACGTGGGCTCACAAGTTCCTGGAGGAGGGCCCCGATTCCCTCTCCGAAGCAGCTGAGCTACCCGTCGTAGCCCGCGTGGATGTGATCGCAGTGATCGGCGCGGGCGAAGGCCGGGCCCGGACCGTCGACGTCGAAGCAGTAGATCAGCTCGGTCGGCATCGCCGGAGACGGCAGGTAGGCAAGGGTGCGCGTCAGCTCGGCGCAGGGGGCGGTGGGGGAGGTATCGGTGCAGGAGACGCCGTCGACGCTGGCGATGTCCATCGCCCGGCCGTAGTAGTGGTTGGAGATGCCTCCCGCGACGGTGAACATCGAGTGGTCGGAGCGCAGCGAGGAGATCGTGATGCTGTGCCGCTGTGTGATCGCCCCGATCAGTCCGACGATCCGCGGGTCGATCAGGCCTGCTTCGAGGTCTTCCTGGGCGACCTGGTTGGTGATCGTCAGGTTCTCCCAGTTGATCGGCGCGATCACCACGTTGGGCAGGGCGAGCGCCCAGTCGACAGTGGACACCTCGCAGCGGCCCTCGATGCGGGACGCTTCGGCCAGCACCGCCTCGACGTACCACTTGGCCTGGTTGTGCGTGAACAGACCGGCGCGGAGCGTTCCCCGCGACCAGATCATCCGCGCCATGGTGGCGGCCGAGTCGTCGGGGTCGGCGTGGCTGATCCGCCCGTCGCCGTCGCCATCGACTGTGAAGTAGAGCCACTCGGCCCCGTCGAGCCCGAGCGGGCCGCGCCGTCGCAGTTCCGCCTTCGTCATCCCGCGGCCGAAGTCGGACTCGAGCCGGGCCACGGCGGCGAGCACCCAGACTCCGCGCTGGCCGAGGTCATAGCGGGCGGCGGCGCCCTCGAAGGCAGCCATGTACTCGGCGGGGATGCGCTTGCGCCAGCGGCGGGCCGGGTTGCAGTCCAGCACCTGCATCTTCGGAGAGAGATCGAAGGCCGCGGCGACCGCGCTCCCGAGCCTCCCGAAGCATTCGGCGTTGGCGAGGACGTCGGCGACGTACCAATCGGCGTGGTTGTAGGCGAAGATCGCGCCGTACCAGTCGGTCGGGGCCCCGGAGGCGTTCAGGTAGTTGGCGGCCGCGAAGATCGCGTCTTCGGGGTCGTAGGGATCGCGGACCCCATCGCCGTCGGCATCGACGCCGTAGGCCTCCCAGGTTCCCGGCATGAACTGCATCCACCCGACCGCGCCGGCCGAGGAGACGTTGAGGTTGGTGCCGAAGGCGGTCTCGATCAGGTTGATCGCGGCGAGCACGCTCGGGCCCTGCGGGCCGAGCTCGTAGGCGTCGGAGGCGCGCTGGTAGATGGGGATGAGCACCGGCGGGACCGCCCCCGGCACACAGCTCCCGCTTGGAATCGAGGGGATCAGGAAGCTGGGCGGAGCCACGGGCGGCGAGGCGGTGCCCCCGCTTTCCTCCGGCTCGGGGTCGCTGGTCTGCGGATCGGGGCGCGGCGCGGGCGAGGGCTTCGGCTTCGCCGTGACGGCGCCACCCTCGGTGCGCGGCTTCGGAGGCGCGGTCAGGGTCTCGCCCTGCTTCACGGACGGGGTGGGCGCCGGTGCCGCGGTCTGGCTCGCGCTCTCCTCCTCCCCGCTTGCCTCGGGAGGGGCGGCCGGCACAGGGGGCAGGGCCGGCTCCGTTTCGGCGAGCGCGCCCGGCGCGGCAATCGCCAGCAACAGGCAGACCCCCGCGCAGATCGCTGCCAGTCGTCCCATCATCCCCTCACATCCGTGATCAGCCAGACGCCGTTCGTCTTCGTCATCTCAAGCCGCAGCTCGCTGGTCAGCCCGACGCGCAGCAGCGAGGCGCTCACCGTGTAGGTCCGGCCCCGGCGGGGGCCCGGCACCAGGTTGAGGACGCGGGCCCGCGGAACGTCGACGCTCTCCGGCTGGCGGGGCGGCCGTTCCTCCAGCGCCGCCGCGAGGCGAGGCGTCGTCGTTTTCTCGAAGACGGTCTTGGTGCGGGCGGGTCGAGCACCGATCTCATAGAAGACGAAGGCCTCCGAGAAGCGGCGCGCGACCTTCATCGCCGCGGGCCCGGCCGGGACCGCCCGGCGACTCGTCGACGCCGTGTCGGGCGCTTCCTCTTCTACGGTCCCCGCCGCGGCGAGCGCGGCATCGCTCGCTCCGTCGCTCGCGGCCCGATCCGCCTTCCCGGCGGGCGCGAACCTCGGCGCGGCGCCCTGGAGCACCGGTCCGCTCTCCTCCTCGCGGGGAGGCTGCAGATTGCGGTCGGCAGCGAGCCGCGCGGGGGCCGCGGTGGCGAGTCGTTCACCGTCGCCGTCGCCGTCGCTCACCAGGGAGACGACCCCCATCACCATGGCGCCGATCGCAACCGCCGACAGCGCAGCAGCAGCCGCCAGGTCGCCGTAGCCGGCGGCCCGATCCTCGAGGGGCCAGAGCAGCCGCTGCTCGACGAACCAGGCAAGGCGTTGGAAGGGCCACCTTGCGACCTCTATGACCGGCCGCATCCGTGCGACGGCCGGCCGAAGCCGATCGGCGACTCGCCAGAGGAGCCGGTCCTGCACCGCCCAGGCTGCGGCCCGCACCGGCTCGGTGGCCCTTTCCAGCCTGGAACGCAGGGCGTCCGCCCTGCTGTCGGCGTTGATTTGACGTCGTCTAATCATCTGTTCGAGGCCCGTGAAAGCATAAGTCGGAATCTGGGCTCAATTCCTGTAGTCCAGGAGCCTGGATTGCGGTTCCCAGTCCCTGCCCCGGCCGCTGAATACCAGGTAATCATCAGCGCCACCTAAATAACCGTCCAGCGGCCCCTCGGTTTTTGTGGCTCCCGGCCTTGCGTTAATCCCGCCGATCCAGCACTCTAGATGGATGGGGCGGGGAAAGGAGACGA
>DASUUD010000127.1:0-2391 GCA_036374255.1 Solirubrobacterales bacterium
CGCGGCGGCGGTTGACGACGATCTCGCTCTTCGGAGCGACGAGCGCCTCGGCGTTCACGGAAGTGGGTAACAACTGCATTGCGGATTCGCCTGTCCCTGCGGCGGAATTCACCGTCTTCCAGGTAGAGCAGAACATCTACAACCCGCTTCCCCTCGCGGTCGCCTCGCCCGGGGTGGTGACGAAGTGGAGGGTCAACATCACCAAAGAAGCCGGCGAAGAATCGATACCACAGCAGCTGGTCGTGCTGCGGGCGCTCGGCAACCCGGGCGAATTCTTGGCGGTTGCCAAGGGGGCCGTCGAGTCGGTGACCGGAGGGCAGAACATCTTCGACACGCGGATCCCGGTGCAGGCCGGAGACCGGTTCGGCACCTACTCGGAACTGGGCACGGCACTCTGCGAATTCGGCTCCTCGACTGACAAAGTCGCCGGGATCGAAGGAAGCCTCGACATCGGCTCCGCGGGAGTCATCGGGATTTCCCTGGAAAACTCGCAACTTCCCCTCTCGGCGATCGTCGAGCCCGACGCTGACGGTGACGGCTACGGCGACGAGACGCAGGACTTCTGCCCGACCGACGCCTCCGTGCAGGGCGCCTGTCCGCAACCCGCGGCCGCGTCGCCTCCCCCGCCTCCGCCGGCCGACCTCGCGCTCGACTCCTTCCCACTGCCCGATAAACGGTCCCTTCTCATCCTGGTCACGCCCACCGTGCGCGCCACGGTGAGCGTCTCCGGCACCGTCCGGGTACCCAGGGCAAAGAAGAGGCGCGCCCGCAGCTCCGCGTTGATCCGGCTGCGCGGCCCGCGCAGGACGGTAAACCTCGGACAGATCGGCCGCCTGCGGCTGAGGTTCACGAGACCGCTGCTCTCTGCGCTTCGCGCGCTGCCGAAGGGGCGGTCGCTGACGCTGCGGATCGTGGTGACCGCTCGGGACGACTCCGGGCGCACGGTCAAAGACACCTCGAGGCTGAAGCTGAAGGGCCAGAAGGCCCGGAAGCGGTAGCGGGGGAGCCGAAAGCGGTCGAGAAGGGCTGGATAGGCCGCAAATCGCGGCCTTTGACGGGGGGTGGCCGGTCCAACGCCGCTGGTACCCTCCGGGAGTAGGCAGACTGCCTGCGCGTCACGTCCTTCAGAAACCCGAGGAAAGCACGCGCTTTGACTCCGCCCCAGGGGCAGCAGATAGATCGCGACGGACCGCGCGACGAGTGCGGCGTCTTCGGCGTATACGCGCCCGGCCACGACGTCGCCCGCCTCGCCTACTTCGGTCTCTACGCGCTGCAGCACCGCGGCCAGGAGTCCGCCGGAATCGCCACTTGCGAGGGGGGCCACATCACCACCCTGCGCGACTCCGGGCTCGTCTCCCAGGTCTTCGACGAGGAGAAGCTGCGGGCCCTGGCAGGAGACATGGCGATCGGCCACGTCCGCTACTCGACCACCGGCGGCGGCTCCTGGGAGAACGCGCAGCCGATCTGGCGCGACGACGGCCGCGAGATCGCCCTGGCTCACAACGGCAACCTGACCAACGCAGTCGAGCTGTGGAACGAGCTGAAGGAGGGCGGTGTCTCCTTCCGCGGCAGCTCCGACTCGGAGATCATCGCCGCGCTCCTCTCCTCCACCGGCGGCCGCTACATCGAGGACGTCGTCGCCGAGGTCATGCCGCGCCTCGAGGGCGCCTACTCGACGGTGGCGATGACCAAGCACGCGATCGTCGCCTTCCGCGACCCGCACGGGGTGCGGCCGCTCTCCCTCGGCCGCCTCGGCGAGCGCTTCGTGGTCGCCTCCGAGAGCTGCGCCTTCGACATCATCGGCGCCGAGCTGCTGCGCGAGATCGAGCCCGGGGAGATGGTCTCGCTGAGCGAGCGCGGGCTCGAGGTCCGGCAGGCGGTGAAGCCGCGGCGGACCTCGCACTGCGTCTTCGAGCACATCTACTTCTCCCGCCCCGACAGCCGCCTCGAGGGCAAGGTCCTGCAGCAGGCGCGCGGGCGGATGGGTGAGATCCTCTGGCGCGAAGCGCCGGTCGAGGCCGACCTGGTGATCCCGGTGCCCGACTCCGGCAACCCGGCGGCGGTGGGCGTGGCGCGCGCCTCGGGCCTGCCCCGCGACGACGGCCTGATCAAGAACCGCTACGTGCAGCGGACCTTCATCCAGCCCGGACAGGAGCTCCGCAAGCACGGCCTGCGGATGAAGTTCAACCCGCTGCCGGAGATCGTCGCCGGCCAGCGGCTGGTCGTCGTCGACGACTCGATCGTGCGCGGCAACACCACCCGCCAGATCGTCGCGATGCTGCTCGACGCAGGCGCAGCCGAGGTGCACATGCGCATCTCCAGCCCGCCGATCCTGTGGCCCTGCTTCTACGGCATCGACATGGCCGACCGCGACGAGCTGGTGGCCGCCGG
>DASUUD010000128.1:0-2011 GCA_036374255.1 Solirubrobacterales bacterium
AGGCGCGATCGGCGGACGCGGAGGCCACGGCCGCCCGGCTCGAGGCGCGCCTGAACGCCTACCAGGGGCTCGCGCTCCTCCACCGCACGATCCTCGACTTGGACGCCAGGAACTTCGGGACCGCCAACCAGCGTCTGGACGCGGCGGCGGCGACGCTGACCCGCGTAGACGAGGACCGTCTGGATCCCGGCGTCGCCCGGGAGCTTCAGGCCGTGCGCGAGGAGCTCGCCGCGCTCGACCTGCGCGTGGCGGAGGATCTCGCTGGCCAGCGCGCGACCCTCGCGGGGCTCGCAGAGCGCCTGGACGGCGCCCTGGGCGGCTGAGCGCGGCCCACGAGGTCGTGCAGATACGGGTGAGCGACAGCGGAGCCGCGATTCCGCCCCATCGGCTCCAGACCATCTTCACTCCGTTCGTTCAGGTGGGAGCGGGTCGGACGGACTCGAATTCAGGTGGGTCTCGGGCTCGCCAGCGCCCGCATCATCGTTCGCCGTCACGCGGATCAGGGCCAGCGGCACTCGTGAGCCGGACCTCCCAGCGCGCGTGCGGGTCGGCTGTCACCGGGAGCGCAATGTCGAGTCGCCAGAGCCTCTGTGACTGGGGTGGAAGGCCGCCAGCAGCCCGACTCCCACGCCGACCTTCACCCCGCTCTCGGTCCCGAAGGGTGCGTCCCCTGCGTGGACCCATCCTGCGTCGGCGAAGCCCGCCACCCCGACCGCAAGGTGCCGGGTGAGACCGCCGATCGACCATCTTTCCTCGAGGCGGGGGACGGTCCGAGCCCCGCCGGCAAGCCGCGAGGCTGCATAACCCCTCACCCCACCCTGGCGGTCCCCGAGCATGAGCCGAAAGGGAGCCCGCAGCCGGCGTCCACCCCCGAGCTCCACGCTGCTGATGAGCACGTGCGCCGCGGCCGGTTTGAAGGCACGCACACCGACGACGGCATTCACCCGCAGGTTGCGGTAGGCAGGGACGGCGCTGCCGAGCAGACCGGTCGTGTCCGCGACCAGGCCCCGAGTCCGACACGACCACCGCGTGAGTGGCCGGGGTCACGGCCTCGGCGGTCACCAGCGCGCCGAGGAAAGCGCTCTGGCGTCCCAGGCCGAACCGGCGCACACCTCCCAGGTCCAGGAGTCGGCGTTCCACTCCGAGGGAAAGGGCATCGCCCTCAGGGGGAGTGAAGGAGAGACACTGGTTCACGTCCCTGAACCCTACGTGCCACGCCGTCCGCTGGAGGTCGGTGAGGAAGGCGTGCCCCAGGGCGAGCGATAGCGTGCTACCCAGCGAGGCACGCTCGCCCACGAACGAGAGCGTGTAGGGTCGAGCGAATACCTGGTGCGCGGTGCCCTCCATGCCCACCGCCGTGCGGTAGGCGAACCCCCTCTCCACCTTCCCGGCGAGGTGCAAGCCCTGACTGCCCACGTTTCCGTTGCCGAAGCGGAGCGCCGACGGGAGCACGCCGTCGAACTTCATCCCGAACCACGGTGGGAATCTCGTCGATCGTCTCGACCTCGATGCTGTCCAAACCGGCGGAGGACCGGCGGAGCCGTTCAGCATACCCGCGGCACGTGCAGTGCGGATCTCCCTTTCTGCCATGCCCCGCCAACAGAGCTCGGGGGGACGTATGGCCCCTTGTCGTTATGCCCTCGAAAAGAAGCCGCGTGAGCCGACTGGAAGAACCCGGCGAAAGCGGAGGCTTCTCGTATCCGATTCGCCGGTGATGGGGAGCCTGAAGTCACGCCCGACCTGCGATACCTGGTCCATTTGAAGTTTCCCCCGGGCGCGTGAAGCCTCGCGCAGCTGCGGTCTCGCCCTCGACTTCGCGAGGCCTTCGATTCTTGGACGGCACTCGACTGTTGCACGGGCGTCAGCACAGATACGATGGTCCATCCATACGAGCCGCGCCCGAACGTCACTCATCGAAACGGACAGTCGCCATGCGTGTGCTGCTTCTCGTGGCACTTCTCGCCACGTCCCTGTCGGGCCGGACGCTCCTAGCCCAGCAGCGCGAGGACCT
>DASUUD010000129.1:0-9600 GCA_036374255.1 Solirubrobacterales bacterium
CGACCTGGCGGCCGACAAGAACTCGCTGCAGCGCCTCTACGAGGCGGCCGAGAAGGCGAAGATCGAGCTCTCCTCGGCGCAGGAGACGCAGATCAACCTGCCCTTCATCACCGCCGTCGAGGGCCAGCCCAAGCACCTCGATATGAAGCTGACGCGGTCGAAGCTGAACGAGCTGACCGCCGATCTGCTGGAGCGGATCGTCGATCCCGTGAAACGGGCGCTCGCGGACGCTGACGCCGAGATCGACCACGTCGTCCTGGTCGGCGGCATGACCCGGATGCCGGCTGTGCGCGACCGGGTCAAGGAGCTGACGGGCAAGGACCCGCACCAGGGGGTCAACCCCGACGAGGTGGTCGCTGTGGGCGCCGCGATCCAGGCCGGCGTGCTGGGCGGCGAGGTCAAGGACGTGCTGTTGCTCGACGTCACTCCGCTGACGCTCGGGATCGAGACCAAAGGCGGCGTGATGACGAAGCTGATCGAGCGCAACACGACGATCCCCACCAAGAAGTCGGAGATCTTCTCGACCGCCGACGACAACCAGCCCTCCGTCGAGATCCACGTCCTGCAGGGCGAGCGCGAGATGGCCGCCGGCAACAAGAGCCTCGGCAAGTTCCAGCTCACCGGGATCCCCCCGGCGCCGCGCGGCCTGCCGCAGATCGAGGTCACCTTCGACATCGACGCCAACGGCATCCTCCACGTCACCGCCAAGGACCTGGGGACCGGCAAAGAGCAGAAAATCGAGATCAAATCCGGCTCCGGGCTCTCCGAGGAGGAAATCGAGAGCATGGTCTCCGACGCGGAGGCGCACGCCGAGGAGGACCGCAAGCAGCGCGAGCTGGCGGAGACGCGGAACCTCGCCGAGAACGCCGCCTACCAGTCCGAGAAACAGCTCGAGGAGCTGGGCGACAAAGTCGACCCCTCCGCCAGGGAGGAGATCGAGTCTGCGATCAAGGAGGTGCGTGAGTCGCTGACCTCAGACGACCCGTCCGAGATCAACGAGAAGACCGAAGCGCTGACCGCTGCCTTCCAGAAGGTCTCCGAGCAGATCTACGCGGCCGCCCAGGAGGAGGCCGCGTCCGGGGACGGCGCCTCGGCTGAGGGAGAGGCCTCGGCGGACGAGGAGGAGGTCGTCGATGCCGAGGTCGTCGACGAGGGGGATGACAAGTGACGTCTGTTTCCGAGGGGGATTCGCCGAGGAATAGGCCCGCGGGTCCTGTCGGCGCAGGGGACCCACCGCCCCCTCCGGTAGCTGAAGCTTCCTCGGGGGCGGTGCCCCCTACGCCGCCACCCGCGGGAGATGCCTCGGGGAATGACGCTCAGGGACGGGAGGTCACTGGCCATCCCCCCGATGAGCAGGCAGAGGCCGATGAGCAGGCAGAGGCGCAGGTCGAGCACGACCTCGATGCGCTGCTCAATGAGCGAGATGAGTACCTCGACCTCGCAAAGCGGACGAAAGCGGACTTCGAGAACTACCGGAAGCGGATGGCCGGCGAGGTACAGGCGGCGGCCGCGCGCGGCAAGGCGGAGCTGGTCCTCCAGGTAGTCCCGGTGCTGGACGACCTCGAGCGGGCGATCGAGGCGGCCGGGCTCGACCCGGAGGGCGATGCGCCGGACGGCCTCGCCCACGGGGTGCTGCTCGTCTTCCGCAGCCTGCGGGAGACGCTGACCCGCAACGGGGTCGAGGCGGTTGACCCGAAGGGCGAGAGGTTCGACCCGCAGCTGCACGAGGCCCTTTCCACCCAGCCCGCCGACGGCGCCGATGCCGGCACGGTGATCGAGGTGATGCAGAAGGGCTACCGGCTGGGCGACCAGCTTGTCCGGCCGGCCCGCGTGGTGGTCGCAGAGTGAGGAGCGCTGTTGGCTGAGGACCTCTACAAGGTGCTGGGCGTCTCCAAGAAGGCCTCCGACGAGGAGATCAAGAAGGCCTACCGGAAGCTGGCCCGCAAATACCACCCTGACCGCAACCCCGAAGACCCCAAAGCCGAGGAGCGCTTCAAGGAAGTCCAGGGCGCCTACGACACGCTCTCGGACCCGGAGAAGCGCAAGGCGTACGACTCCGGCGGCGCCTTCGCGGGCTTCGGCGGCGGTCCGGGCGGCCCCGGGGGCGGTCCGTTCGGGGGCGGCGGGGTCCGCTTCGGCGGCGATTTCGGCGACCTCTTCTCGAACATCTTCGGCCGCGGGGGCAGGGCTGAGCCGGAGCGACCGCGCGGCCGCGATCTGGAAACCGAGACCAGGCTCAGCTTCGACCAGGCGGTGAACGGCGCCCAGGTCAGCGTCACGGTGCCCAAGCCCGAACGCTGCCCCACCTGCCACGGCAGCGGCGCCAAGCCCGGCACCACACCCACCACCTGCCCGCGCTGCGAAGGCCGCGGCATCGACTCCCAGAGCCAGGGCTTCTTCTCGATCAGCCAGCCCTGCCCGCAGTGCGGCGGCGCCGGCCAGGTGATCGAGGACCCCTGCACCACCTGCGGCGGCTCCGGCCTCACCCAGCAGACGAAGCGCTACAAGGTGCACATCCCGGCCGGGGTCAGGGACGGGTCGCGCATCCGCCTGGCCGGCAAGGGCGAGGCCGGTCCGCGCGGCGGACCGCCGGGCGACCTCTACGTGGTGACCAGGGTCGCCGCCTCACCGGTCTTCAAGCGGCTCGACGGCGGCAACCTCGAGGTGACGGTCCCGATCACGGTCGCCGAGGCTCTGCAGGGCGCGACGATCGAGGTGCCGACCCTCGACGGGACGAAGAAGATCAAGGTGCCGCAGGGCACCCGCCACGGCACCATCCAGCGACTGCGCGGCGAGGGGGCGCCGCGGAGCGGCGGCCGGGGGCGCGGCGACATCCGCTACCGCCTCGAGGTCGAGATGCCGCAGAAGCTGAGCAAGGAGCAGCGCGAGGCGGTCGAGAAGCTGGCGGAGACGCTGAACGGCTCCGACCCGCGGGCCGAGCTGCTGGCGAAGGCGGTCTTGCGATGAGTGCCGGGGCGCTTTATTCGGGCTATAGCCGAGGAATGCGCCCAGGGGACGATGTCCAGTGACCGCGGCACGGGCTGACATGGGCGACGGACCTGGGCGCCGTCGGGTACGGCGGCAGCGAATCGAAACCACGATCGACGAGGAGCGCGGCGTATTCATGATCTCGGTCGCCGCCGAGCTGGCCGAGATGCACCCGCAGACGCTGCGGATGTACGAGGCGCGCGGCCTGATCGAGCCGAAGCGCTCTCCGAAGAACACCCGCCTCTACTCGCAGCGCGACGTCGAACGGCTGCGGCGGATCCAGCAGATGACCTCCGAGCAGGGGCTCAACCTGGCCGGCGTCGAGACTGTCCTCAGCCTGGAAAGGCAGGTAGAACGTCTGCGCTCGGAGCTGGATCGCGCCCGCCGCCGCATCGGGCAGCTCGAAGGCCCGACCTCGAGCGAAAGGAAGAGCTGATGCAGCCGGATCGATTCACCGTCAAGTCCCAGGAAGCGGTGGCCGCCGCGCAGCAGCTCGCCGCGCAGCGCGGCAATCCCGAGGTCGCTCCGCCCCACCTGCTGATCGCCCTGCTCGAGCAGGCCGACGGGCTGGTGACGCCGATCCTGCAGAAGCTGGGCGGCGACGTCGGGGCGATCACGGCGCGGGCCAAGGAGGCCGCCGACGCGCTTCCCACCGTGAGCGGCGCCGAGCCGCCGGAGGTGCGCCCCTCCTCGGGCCTGGTCCGGGTCCTGCAGTCGGCCGAGCAGGAGATGGCGCGGCTCGGCGACGAGTACATCTCGACCGAGCACATCCTGCTCGCCCTGGCCGACAAGGGCTCGGAGGTCACCGACATCCTGCCCGACCGGGGCTCGCTGGAGAAGGCGACGGCGGAAGTGAAGGGACCCCACAAGGTCACCACGCCCAACCCCGAGGACAGCGTCCAGGCGCTGGAGAAATTCGGCCGTGACCTGACCCAGGAGGCGGAGCGGGGCAAGCTCGACCCGGTGATCGGCCGCGACGAGGAGATCCGTCGCGTGATCCAGGTGCTCTCGCGCCGCACCAAGAACAACCCGGTGCTGATCGGCGACCCGGGCGTCGGCAAGACGGCGATCGTCGAGGGGCTGGCGCAGCGGATCGTCGGCGGCGACGTGCCGGAGAGCCTGCGCGACCGCCGCGTGATCGCGCTCGACATCGGCTCGCTGCTCGCCGGCTCCAAATACAGGGGCGAGTTCGAGGAGCGGCTGAAAGCAGTGCTCTCCGAGGTGCAGGAGGCGGAGGGGCAGATCGTCCTCTTCCTCGACGAGCTGCACACGATCGTCGGCGCCGGCGCCGCCGAAGGCGCGGTGGATGCCGCCAACCTGCTGAAGCCCATGCTGGCGCGGGGCGAGCTGCGCGCGGTCGGCGCCACCACGCTTGACGAGTACCGCAAGCACATCGAGAAAGACGCGGCGCTGGAGCGCCGCTTCCAGCCGGTGCTGGTCGACGAGCCCGACATCAACGACACGATCGCCATCCTGCGCGGGCTGAAGGAGCGCTACGAGGTCCACCACGGCGTGCGGATCGCCGACTCGGCGATCGTCGCCGCGGCGACGCTCTCGGAGCGCTACATCGCCGACCGCTTTCTCCCCGACAAGGCAATCGACCGGATCGACGAGGCGGCCTCGCGGCTGAAGATCGAGATCGACTCGATGCCGACCGAGATCGACGAGGTGCAGCGGCGCTCGCAGCAGCTCGAGATCGAGCGCGAGGCGCTGAAGAAGGAGAAGGACGAGGCCTCGAAGGCGCGGCTGGAGGCGATCGAGGCGGAGCTGGCCGAGCTGGGCGAGCGCTCCGCCGAGATGAAGGCCCGCTGGCAGAACGAGAAGGAGGCGATCGAGGCGATCAAGGGGGCGAAGGCGCGGCTGGAGGAGGCGGGCCGGGAGGCCGAGCGGGCCGAGCGCGACGCGGACCTGGAGCGCGCGGCGAAGCTGCGCTACGGCGAGATCCCCGAGCTGGAGAAGACCGTCGCCGAGCAGGAGGCGCGGCTGGCCGAGCTGCATGCCGAGGGCGGCTCGATGCTGACCGAGGAGGTGACCGAGGAGGACGTCGCCCAGGTGGTGTCCAAATGGACCGGGATCCCGGTCAGCCGCCTGATGGAGGGCGAGGTGGAGAAGCTGATCCACATGGAGGAGCGCCTGCACGAGCGGGTGATCGGCCAGGACGAGGCGATCGCCGCGGTCTCCAACGCGCTGCGCCGCTCCCGTGCCGGCCTCTCCGACCCCGACCGGCCGATCGGCTCCTTCCTCTTCCTCGGCCCGACCGGCGTCGGCAAGACCGAGCTGGCGAAGGCGCTGGCCGAGTTCATGTTCGACTCCGAGCAGGCGATCGTCCGGCTCGACATGTCCGAGTACATGGAGAAACACACGGTGGCCCGGCTGATCGGCGCGCCGCCGGGATACGTCGGCTACGAAGAGGGCGGCCAGCTGACCGAGGCGGTGCGGAGGCGCCCCTACGCGGTGATCCTGCTCGACGAGATCGAGAAGGCCCACCCCGACGTCTTCAACACCCTGCTCCAGATCATGGACGACGGGCGGCTGACCGATGGCCAGGGCCGCACCGTCGGCTTCACCAACACGGTGCTGATCATGACCTCCAACGTGGGCAGCGACCGGATCGTCGCCGAGTCGGTCGACGAGAAGATCCGCGAGCAGATCGAAGAGGTGCTCGCGACGACCTTCAAGCCCGAGTTCCTCAACCGGATCGACGACACGGTGATCTTCCACCGGCTCTCCAAGGAGGACATCGGGCGGATCGTCGAGCTTCAGGTCGGCCTGCTGGTCGGTCGGGTCCGCGAGCGCGGGATCGAGGTCGAGCTGACCGACGACGCTTGCACCCTGCTCGGCAACCTCGGCTACGACCCGACCTACGGCGCCCGCCCGCTGAAGCGGGTGATCCAGAAGCAGCTGGTCGACAGGCTGGCGCTGAAGATTCTGGAGGGCGACTTCGTCGACGGTGACGTGGTTCGCGTCGACGCGGCGGACGGCGAGCTGAGCTTCGAGAAGTCGGGGACCCGGGCCGAGGCGGAGCCGGCAGCGGCCTGAGCGGCGCCCTATCCCCTGGCTTCCGCCGTGAAGGTTCCGACCGCCGCCTGGCAGGCGGTGTTGTTGAAGACCTGGAGCCTTCCCTCTGTGATCCGCCTTCCCGATTTGCTCACCCGGCCGGCCAACACGACCTGGCGCGCGCCGTTGTCCGGATAGCTGATCCACTGCAGCAGGCGGCCGAATTCGACCCCGGAGCCGTTGGTGTTCTTTCCGGCGCCGCCGCTGAGCGTCCCGGCCGGCTCGTAGATCGGTTCCAGCCCTCCGCTGACGTTGCACCTCGCCGGCAGGTCTTTGAAGGTGAGGTTCCTGATCTCCACCGGCCTGCCCTTCCTGACCACCACCTCGATTGAGACCTCCCCGGTTCCCGGCAGGCCTTCGGGCTGGAAGGTGCCGGTCAGCCTGTACACCCTGACCGCTCCCGGGGGCGGCGCCGTATCCTCCAGCCTGTTCGCATCGCGAGCAAAGGCGTGGTTGCCCGTGGCGGCCACGTCGAGGATGCAGTTGTTCAGGAGCCGACGACCGCGCACGCCGGCGGCCCGGCAGATCCTCGCGGCGCGGCGGCGCAGTTTCGCGGGCAGCGAGCCGATCGAGAGCGGCCGCCGCGGGAACGCCCTGATCGTGTAGCTCCGGGTGTTGCGGCCACGCCGGTAGTCGAAGAGGCTGTCGCGCTGGCGAATGCGCCAGCTGTCGCCGAATCTCCGATACAGCAGGGTGAACGCCCGCCCTCGGCCGCCCAGCACCTTCCTCGTGCCAAAGCGCCTGCCTCCACGAGTCGCCAGATCGTTGCCGCGGCGACCGTCGAAGTTCCCCAGCAGGCCGACCAGCCGGCCGGCGCGGGAGCGCGCGGGACCCATGATGAAAGCCACACCCGTCGATCCCAATGACCAGAGCGCCGCCTTGCTGCCTTCGGGCCAAAACACTGTGAGCTGACTCTTGCGTTCAGCGAGTGCCCCGCCGCCGCGCAGCCTCAGGATCGCTTTGCCTCTCGGCGGCTTCACGCGCCGCCCGTTGACGCGGAGGCTGATCCCGCGCTTCGTCGCATAGACCCCGACGCGCGATCCGCCCACCCGCATCGCCACCGCCGTGTTGATCGAAACGGTTCCCTTGGGGACGCCGGCGACGGTGGGGGCCGGCTGCTGGCGAGCCTGCACCTCCAGATCTCCGGAGCGCGACTTGACCAGGGTGAACTCGCCGGCCGCCTGGAAATCGTAGGCAAGACCATCGAAGGTCACGAGGTGCGGATCGCCGTTGGAGTTGCCACAGCCGCCGGAAGAGCAGTCGAGGGGCTCGTCGTCACCGGGTGGCGGTGGGGATTTGTCGCTTTCGCAGAACTCGCTCACTGGATGGAACGTGACCCGCCCCTGTGCCGTCTCCGCGCCTCCGGTCATTCCGAGGAAAAGCGCCTTGATCGGCACCTGGCGGTGCTCGGGAATCGAGGAAACCTGTCCCGGCGGACAGGTGCATTTGCCGAAGCAGAACCAGTCTGACCCGACGACTCCGAAGTCGCCCTTGGCTGCGGCGCGGAGCCTCCCCCGCAGGCTCAGCACGTTGACCAGCGGCCGGGTCGGGTCCCGCACCACGAGGAACTGGCTCATCGCATATTCATTGGCGCCGAGGGTCGTCCCGGTCGTCACAACATTCGTTACCGCAGCGGCCGGCAGTGGGAGATTGTCGTAGCTGATCCAGTAGGGCAGCACCTGGTTCCAGGCGGGCCCCGAGCTCCCCAGGCGCCAGGCGGCCGACGCCCAGGTGTCGACGAACACCTGGTTCGTTCCGCCCGCTCGCACGAAGGAGGCGGCGCTGGTGGGTTCGTTGAGGCTGGCGCGGATGTCGAACCACAGGCCTTCGACGCCGAGCAGCTGCCCGAGGTAGCCCCAGAACCCGGTGGCGTCGTAGGAGCGAGCGAACAGGGGCTTCGTCGTCGACCCCAGGTAGGCCTTGTACGGGCCGGCGCCGACCGAGGCGGGGGCCTTCGAGGCGGTGACCGCCGCCCAATCGGCTGTGCCCTCGATGAGCCACGCCGCCCGGCTGGCCCAGCCGGGCACCAGCACGAACTGGAAGCAGTGGAACGTCTCATGCGCAAGGACCAGGTCGAGGAACAGCTTGGGCTGGCTCTGACCGTGTGGGGGAACACGCACGCGGCAGTAGCCCGGCGGATTCGTTCCCCACTCGCCCTGCGTGTCGAGTGGCAGCGCGTCGGCGAGGATCTTGGCGCCCGTCTTCTTGGAGACGATGTCCTTCGACGCCTTGAAGACTTCGATCACGATCGGCCCGTAGTACTGGAAAGCCTGCGCGTAGTAGGCGCTGTACTTGTCGACGATTGCCTGGTAGGCGGGGTCCGGGGTCAGCACCTGGCCGGGTTCCTCCTCGGCTGAAGCGCGCGCGGTCAGCGGCGAGCCGGGGCCGTGTGGGGCGCCCAGGGCGCGCTCGATGGCGGCCTGCTGGGCAGGCTTGAGCCGGTTCCAGACGCGGGCCACGAGCTGCATGGCAAGCGTCCCCGATTGCGGCACCCCGAGCCGCCCTCGGGGTCGCTTGACGCCCGGCAGCGGCCCGTAGGCGATCGAGAACGCTCGCAGCGCGAGGCGGGGTGTGATCGAGCCGTCGGGCCGGATGCCGTCGAGCGTGCGCTCCCAGGCGGTAAGCGAAAGCACGCGACGCAACCGCGCCACCAGCGAGTCCGCGTAGGCCCGAGCTCCCGGCCCCACGCTTCGGGCGCTTCGGCGCGGTACCCGGAAGCGGACCGCTCCGAGCGTCGAGCCTACGCGCAGCACGACGATAGCCTCGGCGGCACGCCGGCCGGCGCGCCTTCGTAGGAAGCCTCCATCGCCCACGGGGATCCGCCGCCCGCCTCGCCGCAGGATCCGCAGCGCACGGCGCGCTCGCGCCGACCTGTGAAGCCTGAAGACGCCGACGATCACGCTCCTCCTCCCGGCCCGGAAGGCGGAGCCCTTCGCCGGTACGCGGCGCAGCGCCGCCGGCAAGGGAGCACCAAGCGCTCGGCGTGCAACGCGCGGCCCCTTCCCGGCGGGCTTGTATCCCGGCACGTCCGCCCGCGTCAAAACCAGCGCGCGAAGGCTCGAGCCCGCCGGCGGCGCCGCGAGGCCGAAGAAAACCGTCACCCCGACCAAGATGGATACAACGGCTGAACGCCCCAGGGCTGCGGTCCTCCTTCCAGCTCGCCCGGTCGAGGCCGTTGCCCAACCTCGCGCCGGGGACCAGATGCTAGAGAGAGGGACCCGACCTGTCGAGCCGCGCCAACGACCGTTGGAGGCGTTCAGCGGCCGCGGGATCCGGCCTTCTTGCCACCCGAGGGAGGAACCAGCCGTAGCGTCTTGCGCACGGTCCGCCTGTTGCCCGCCGCATCGCGCACCCTGACGATCGCCACCGCGCGGCGGGCGCGGCGGTTGTTGCGCAGCAGGCGCAGCTTGCGCGCGCCCAGGCGAAAGCTCACCGCCCGGGTCCGGCCGGCGCCGATCCTGAACCTGGCGCGGGCGAGCACGATACGCCGCCGCTTCGCGCGGCTCCCCTTGCCGAGGCGCAGCCTGGCCCGCGTCCTGACGATTACCTGCCCGG
>DASUUD010000130.1:0-11779 GCA_036374255.1 Solirubrobacterales bacterium
CCTCCGTCTCCAGCCCGCAGCGTCGCCGGATCGCCCAGCGGGCGAAGCCGAGGGCGACGCCGAAGCCGCCGCCGACCCGGCGGCTGAAGGCGGCGACGGCGAGGTCGCAGTCGCCGCGCTCGACCGCCTCCACCAGCGGCGCCAGCCGAGCGGCCGAGTCGCCGAGGTCGGCGTCGCAGAGGAGGACCAGTCGCGGCGGCGGCTCGCTGCCCAGGGCGGCCTCCGCCGCCGCGGTGACGTTCCCCCCCTTTCCGTGGGGACGGCCTCGGCTCACGACCTGGGCCCCGGCCGCCATCGCCACCTCGGTGCTCCCATCATCCGAAGCGTCGTCGGCCACCCAGATCTGCGCTTCGGGAAAGGTTTCCTTCAGCGCCCGAACCGTGCCGCCGACCCGGTCGGCCTCGTTGCGCGCGGCGACGAGCACCGCGAGATCACCCACGGCGGATATTCTCCCGCGCCATGGCGGACATAGAGGCGCACATCACCGGCAACGTATGGAAAATCGAGGTCGAGGTCGGTGACCAGGTCGAGGAAGGCGACACGATCGTGATCCTCGAGTCGATGAAGATGGAGATCCCGGTCGAAGCCGAGGACGATGGAACCGTCTCGGAGATCCTCTGCGAGGAGGGCCAGGCGGTCAGCGAAGGCGACGTCCTCGTCGTCTTGGAGTGAGCGGAGATGCAGGGTGAGGAGCTCGCGAGCGGCAAACTGATCCTCGACTTTCCGGCCGAGGCGGTCGCCCGGATCCGCATCAACAACCCCGAGCGCCGCAACCCACTCGACCACGAGGTCCTCGACACACTCGCCGAGACGCTGCCGCGCCTGGACAACGAGATCGAGACCCGCTGCGTGTTGATCACCGGCGAGGCGCCGTCGTTCTCGGCCGGTTACGACATCGCCTCGATCCCCGAGGAGTCCTTCGAGCGGGACGCCGAGGCGCTGATCGCCCACCCCTTCCACGACGCGATGGAGGCGCTCGCCTCGCATCCGTGGCCGACGGTGGCCGCGATCAACGGCCATTGCCTGGGCGGCGGCCTGGAGCTGGCGATCCACTGCGACCTGCGGATCGCGGCGACGGGAGCGACGTTCGGGATGACGCCGGCGAGGCTGGGGCTGATCTACAGCCACACCGGCCTACGCAAATTCATCGACGTGGTCGGGGTGGCGCGCACCAAGGAGCTGTTCCTCACGGGTCGCAACTTCACCGCCGAGCGAGCGGAGACGATGGGCCTCGTCCAGATGCTGGTGCCCTACGAGCGGCTGGAGGAAGAGGGGGTCCGCCTCGCCACACTGATCGCCGCGAACGCGCCGCTGGCGATGCGCGGCAACAAGCAGGCGATCGAAGTTCTCAGCCAGAACCCGGTCCTGAGCAAGAAACAGGAGGGGGAGCTGATCGCCCTGCGCGAATCGTGCTTCTCCTCCGAGGACCTCCGCGAGGGGATCAAGGCGTTCGCCGAGAAGCGCAAGCCCCTCTGGAAAGGACAGTGAGCGCGGAGCGAGCAAGCGTGCATCTCTGGTCCTTCGCGCCGCGAGCGAAGCGGGAACAGTGGTTGTGAGCGCGGGTGCACGGCGTGCCCTCTCCGCCGCCGATCCGAGGATGGCGGCTCTGATCGAGCGGATCGGGGAGATCGACCTGCGGACGCGGCTGCGGAGGCGGAGAGAGGAGCGCCCCGCCGACGCCTACGGGGCGCTGCTGCGCGCGATCGTCGGGCAGCAGCTCTCGACCAAGGCGGCGCGCACGATCTACGGACGGATCCTGGAGCTGTTCGGGGGTAGGACGCCGCCGCCCGAGCGGCTGCTGGAGGCGAGCGAGGCCGATCTGCGTGCGGCCGGCCTCTCCGGCCGCAAGGTCGAATACGTCCGCGACCTCGCCGGGCATGTCATCTCCGGCGAGCTGGAGCTGGAGCGGCTCGACGAGCTGAGCGACGAGGAGGTGATCGAGGAGATCGTCGCGGTGCGCGGCCTCGGGCGCTGGACGGCGGAGATGTTCCTCCTCTTCCACCTCGAACGTCCCGACGTCCTCTCCGGCGGCGATCTCGGGATCCGCAAGGCGGTGCAGATCGAGTACCGCCTGGCCGAGATGCCAACGCCGACCGAAGTGCTCGAGATCGGCGAGCCCTGGCGTCCCCACCGCAGCCTCGCCTCGCTCTACCTCTGGGAGTCACTGGCGGCGGTTCCCGTGGAGTAGCTCTATTGACATTTGTCAATTGAATCGATATACATCGATTCGTGGCGATAGAGCTGGAGCTTGCCCCGAAACAGAAGCGACCCGCGGGCGAGGCCTGCTGCGAACCCGTCGCCCATCCCGACGTGGACCCCCGGCGGGCCGAACTGCTGGCCCGCGTCGCCAAGGCCCTCGGGGACCCGATCCGGCTGCAGCTCGTGGACGTGCTGCGCAAGCACGCCGGCAGGGTCTGCGTCTGCGAGCTGACCCCGCTCTTCGACGTCGGCCAGCCGACGGTGTCCCACCACCTCAAGGTTCTGCGCGAGGCGGGGATCGTCGATTCCGAGCGCAGGGGGCTCTGGGCCTACTACTACGTGAATCCCGAGGTACTGGAGGAGTTGAGCAAATGGCTGAGTTAGAGACGCTGAGTTGCTGCGGCCCGACCCGGCAGGAGACCTGCTGCGAGCCGAGCGACAAGGCAGAGTGCTGCGGTGCCGGCGGCGAGAGCTGCGGGTGCCAGTCGACCGAGGCGTGGACGCCAACCGAGGACCGGATGCGGCTGCGCGAGGCCGTGCGGGAGCGATATGGGGCGATCGCCGAGTCCGCCTTGGGCAGCGAGCAGAGCCTCGTCTCGCTCGGCTGCGGGAATCCGACCGCTGTCGCGGCCCTGAACCCGGGCGAGGTCGTCCTCGACCTGGGCGCCGGCGGCGGGATCGACGTCCTGCTCTCGGCCCGCCGCGTCGGCCCGAGGGGCAGGGCCTATGGCCTCGACATGACCGACGAGATGCTCGAGCTGGCGCGCCGAAACCAGCGCGAGGCCGGCATCGAGAACGCCGAGTTCGTCAAGGGGACGATCGAGGCGGTACCGCTCCCCGACGAATCGGTCGACGTGATCATCTCCAACTGCGTGATCAACCTCTCCGGCGACAAGCCGGCCGTCTTCCGGGAGGCCGCCCGAGTCCTGCGGGCCGGGGGCCGCTTCGCCGTGTCGGACATCATCGCCGACCCGGAGATGGACGAGGCGACCCGCCGCGATCTGGAGCAGTGGACGGGCTGCATCGCCGGAGCGCTGACCGAGGAGGAGTTCCACGGCGAGCTGGCCGCGGCGGGCTTCACGGATGTAGAGGTTCGCCCGACTCACCGCGTCCACGACCACGCCGCCTCGGCGATCATCCGGGCGCGCAGGCCGTAGCGCCGGACGCCGCGGGGGCGGGAGCGAGGGACCGGCCCTCATACGTTCGTCCTCCCGGCCGACAATAGGACCATGCGAACCCGCCTCCTGCTCGGCCTCGCGGCCGTCGCCGCAATAGCGGTCGGCTCCGTGCTCGGCGCCCTGGTCGTTCGCTCCAGCGAACGCGACGCGTTCGAGCGGGGCCAGCGCGAACAGGTTCAGCGTGCCGCCCGCCAGGCCGAGGCGCTGACCGCGCTCTCCGTCGGGCAGCTCGCGGGGGCCGCCGCTTTTTTCCAGACCCAGGACGATGTCACCCGACGCGAGTTCAAGGTGATCGCCGACTCGCTGCTGGACACCGGGGCTCCGGCCGGAACCGCCTTCATCGAGCGCGTCGAGCGCTCCGAGCGCGCCGCCTTCGAGCGGGACCGGGTCCCGATCACCGAAGGCAGGAGGCTGGGCGAGCTGGGCGCCGCCGCCGAGAGGGATCGATACTTCCCCCTGAGCTTCACAGAGAGCAAGGTCGACGTCGGCATCGAGGCGCCGATCGGCTACGACCTCGGCTCGGATCCCGTCAGGCGCTCCTACATGCTGCGGGCGCGCGACAGAGGCGAGCCGACCGCCACGCACGTCATACCACTGCTGGTCGGTGGTACCGGGATCAACGTGTTTCGGCCGGTCTACAGGGACGGTGCCGCCACGCGGACCGTCGCCCAGCGGCGCGCCGCCCTGATCGGCTTCGCGACCGGAGCCTTCCGGATCAACGACGTCGCACGGGCGGCGACCGCTGCCCTGCCCCCCGGAGTCGACGCGCAGCTGGTCGAGCGCGGCAGATCGGTGGCCGGCCCCGAGCTTCCCCGCGACGAGGCGGCCTCGGCGCCGGTCCGGATCGCCGACCGCAGCTGGCTCCTCGTCGTTCGCAACCCAGACAGGCCGGGTATCACGCTGCCTTTGCTGATGGCCGTCCTGGGGATCTCGATGGCCGCGCTACTGGGAGCCCTGGTCGTGATCTGGAGCCGCAACGAGCGAATGCAGGAGCTGCAACGGCAGGCCAGCCACGATCCGCTGACGGGGCTGAAGAACCGCCGGCGCTTCGGCGAAGACCTGCGGACCGAGCTCGCCCGCAGCCGGCGCGAGGGGACCGAAGGCGCGCTGCTGATGCTGGACCTCGACAACTTCAAGCAGGTGAACGACAGCCTCGGTCATCCGATCGGCGACCGGGTGATCGGCGAGATCGCAGGGGTTCTGAAGGGGCGCACCAGGGAGACAGACGTGCTGGCCCGCCTCGGCGGCGACGAGTTCGCGATCGTGCTCCCGCACTGCGACCTCGGCGAGGCACGGGGGGTCGCCGAGGCGATCTCGCGCGCGATCCGAGAGCACGTGCCGAGCGAGGAGGGGGTGCCGCCGATCACCGCAAGTATCGGGGTCGCGATGTTCGGGCCCGATGCCCGCAACGACTTCGATTCCCTCCTGGTCGAGGCGGACGCCGCGATGTACGCCGCGAAGCAGGCGGGGCGGGACTCGGTGAGCCTGGCCGGCGCTCGGGCGGAAAGCGCCGCGGGGGACGGCTCTCGCGGCTGATCAGCGGGCGAGGCGGTGGCGCAGCCGCAGCACGCGCCGCACGGCCGCCTCGAAAGAGGCTCGTGACAGCGAGCCGGAGCGGAGGCCGCGCAGCAGCGCGCTGCCGGCCCGTTCAGCCGCCCCCGGATCGGTGAAGAGGAGCAGGTCGACCCCGGCGCTAGCCGCGGCCCTCCCAGCCCTGGCGGGCCCGCCGAAGTCCCGCACCGCGACTGACTCCAGCGCGTCGGTGATCGAGACGCCCTCGAAGCCGAGGCGGGAGCGAAGCTCGCCGGTGGCGATCGCCCGGGTGAAGGCGGCCGGCCGCTCCGAGAAGGCCGGATAGATCGCGGTTGCCAGCATCACCATCTCCCCGCCGATCGCGACGAAGCGCCGGTAGGGAGCCTCGTCGACGGCGCGCAGCCTTCGCTTCGAGACGCCGATCCTCTGCACGGCGAAGTCGGTGTTGAGGCGGGCGGCCCCGAGTCCCGGGAAGTGCTTGGCGGTGGCGGCGACGCCCCTCGCCTGCAGGCCCCGCGCGAAGGGGATGGCGGTCGCTCTGACGCGGGCCGCGTTCGAGCCGAAGCCGCGGTCGGTGTCCGCGATCGTTCCCCCGGGACGGGCGATGTCGAGGACCGGGGCGAGGTCGACGTTGGCGCCGAGGTTGCGCAGGTTGGCGGCCGTGCGACGACCCTGGGCGCGGCTGAACGCGGGGCCGCGAGCGCCCATCTGCCTCGCCGAGACGGTCGGGGCGCCGCCGATCCGCTTCACAAGCCCGCCCTCCTGGTCGACCATCACCAGGAGCGGGTCGCGCAGCCCGGCGGGCCGCGGGATCGCCTGCAGGCGGCGAATCACGCGCCGGCCGCGGGCCCGGCTGGGAAGGTTCTCCGCGAACAGGATCACCCCGCTGAGCCGCCCTTCGCGAATCATCCGCCGCACTCGGAGCGGGGGCGTCGTCCCGGGAAAGCCGCTGACGATCCGGGCGCCGGCCAGCTCCCCGAGGCTCATTCGCGCAACGACCTTCGGGGCCCGCTTCTCCTGATTCGCGCCGAGGGTGGCGCCGGTGATGAATGCCCCGGCCGCGAGCGCGCCGGCCAGCAGGGCCGCCGCGCGCCGTTGTCCTGTCGTTGCCGCCACGCGGCCAACCATAGGGCGGCCGCACATCCACCGCCTCTCCACCCAGCGTGGTTCCTTTGTCGCGAAATGTTTGACAAAGGAACCACACCCGGGTCGTCCGGCGCGCTTCCTAGCCTTGCGACGAATGCCCCCCCTGATCAGCTTCGACGAAGCGCTGGCGCTCGGCGCCCTCTCGGACCACGAGGAGATCGGCGATCTGGTCGAGCGAGCATGGACGGTGCGCAGGGAGAACTTCGGCGACTCGACCGACATGTGCTCTCTTGTCAACGCCAAGTCCGGGGGCTGCGCGGAGGACTGCGGCTTCTGCGCCCAGTCCCGCTACGCCGAGGCGGACACGCCGATGCACGCGATGATGGAGCCCGAGCAGATGCTCGAGCACGCGAGGGCGGCGGAGGCGGCCGGCGCCCACCGCTTCTGCATGGTCACGCAGGGCCAGGGGCTGTCGAAACGCGACTTCCGGAAGATCCTCGAAGGGGCGCGGCTCGTCGCCGAGCACACGAACCTGAAGCGCTGCGCCTCGATCGGCCACATGTCGGTCGGCCGCGCCAGGCAGCTGCGCGAGGCCGGCATCCAGCGTGTCCACCACAACGTCGAGTCCTCTCGCTCCTACTACCCGGAGGTGTCGACCACGGTCCGCTACGAGGGTCGGCTGAGGACGATCGAGGCGGTGAAGGAGGCCGGGCTGGAGACCTGCGTGGGAGGCATCCTCAACCTCGGCGAGACGCCGCGGCAGAGGGTCGAGATGGCCTTCGAGCTGTCCGACCTCAACCCCACCTCGGTGCCGATCAACCTGCTCAACCCGCGCGAGGGCACGAAGTTCGGCGACCGCCCGCTGATGGATCCCTGGGAGGTGGTCAAGTGGGTGGCGATCTTCCGGCTGATCATCCCCGGGGCGCTTTTCCGCCTCTGCGGCGGGCGGGTCGAGAACCTCGGCGAGCTGCAGCCGCTGGCGGTGCGCGCCGGCCTGAACGGGGTGATGATGGGCAACTTCCTCACCACGCTCGGCGCCGAGCCCGAGGAGGACCGGGCGATGTTCGAGGAGCTGGGCCTGAACGTGGCGCGCCAGCCGGACAACGGCTCCAATCCGCGTCCCGACAACCGCTCCGGCTGGCTCGAGGGCGAAGCGCCGGCGACGCCGATGGAGGAGCTGATCGACAGCCAGGAGGAGGCCAACTTCTGGGATCCCTCGACGCAGCTCCGGGTGATCCGGAAGGCGAAGAAGCCTCCCCCCTATCCGAAAGCGGCATGAGGGATATCGGCGAGCGGCTCCAGGAGCTTCGCGACAGCGGGCTCTACCGGCGCCTCCGACTGGTCGAGGGTACCCAGGGGCCGCGCGTCCTGCTGGACGGCAGCCCGGTGCAGCTGCTCTGCTCGAACAACTACCTGGGCCTGGCCGACCACCCCCTGCTGCGCGAGGCGGCCGCCGAGGCGGCGCTCCGTTTCGGGACCGGCGCCGGGGCCTCCCGCCTCATCTCGGGCAGCATGGAGCCGCATCGCGAGCTGGAGGCCCGCCTGGCGGAGTTCAAGCGCTACGGGGCGGCACTGCTCTTCGGCTCCGGCTACCTGGCCAACTGCGGGGCGATCGCGGCGCTCGCGGGGCGAGGCGAGGTCGTCTTCTCCGACCAGCTCAACCACGCCAGCATCATCGACGGCTGCCGGCTCTCGCGCGCCGAGACCTATGTCTACCGCCACGGTGACACCGAGCACCTCGCCTGGGGGCTGAGAAAGGCCGGGGACCGCGCCGCGCTGATCGTCACCGACGGCGTCTTCTCGATGGACGGCGACCTCGCTCCGCTGGAGGCGCTGGCCGACCTGGCGCGCCGCCACGGCTGCAGGCTGATGGTCGACGAGGCTCACGCCACGGGGGCGGTTGGGCCCGGCGGCCGCGGCTCGGTGGCCGCCGCGGGGCTCGGCCAGGAGGTCGACCTGATCGTCGGCACGCTGGGCAAGGCGCTCGGCTCCTACGGCGCCTACGTCTGCGGGAGTCGCGAGCTGGTCGACTACCTGGTCAACACGGCGCGCCCCTTCATCTTCTCCACCGCCCCTCCGCCGCCCGCGGCAGCCGCGGCGGAGGCGGGACTGACCCTGCTCGAGGCGACCCCGGAGCTGGTCCAGCGGCTGAACGAAAACGCGACGGCGCTGCGCGAGGCGCTCGCCTCGGAGGGCCTGCCGGTGGGGCGATCCTGCACGCAGATCGTGCCGGTCGAGATCGGCGACGCAGCGCGGACGATGGCGCTCTGCGAGCTGTTGCTCGAGCGCGGCGTCTTCGTCCAGGGGATCCGGCCGCCCACCGTGCCGGAGGGGACGTCGCGGTTGCGCTTCGCGGCCATGGCGACGCACGACTCCGGTGACCTGCGGCGAGCCGCATCGCTGGTCGGGGCCGCGGCGCGCGAGCTGGGTGTCGCGCCCGCCCTGTCCGCCGCTCCCGCCCTTTCGCTCGCCGCCTAGCGCACCGAGTTGCGCGGGTACTTCGTCACCGGGACCGGTACCGAGGTCGGCAAGACGGTGGTCGCCGCCGCGCTCGCCCGCACCATCGCGGCGTCGGGCAGCAGCGTCGCGGTCTTCAAGCCGGCACTCACCGGCCTCGAGGAGCCCGGAGAGCCTGACCACGAGCTGCTGCGGCGGGCCGCCGGCTCAGACCAGAGCGACGACGAGATCGCCCCCTACCGCTACGGGCCGCCCGCCTCTCCGCACCTGGCGGCGCGACTCGCCGGCGAGGAGATCGAGCCGGGACGCCTGCTGAATGCCGCGCGGACGGCGGCGGCGGGCGCCTCGGCCCTGGTCTGCGAGGGGGTGGGCGGGCTGCTCGTTCCCCTGGCGCCCGGGTGGTCGGTCCGCGACCTGGCCGCCGGGATCGGCCTGCCGCTCGTCGTCGCCGCGCAGCCCGGCCTCGGGACGATCAATCACACGCTGCTCACCCTGGAGGCCGCCCGCTCGGCGGGTCTGGGGGTCGCCGCGGTCGTGCTCACCCCCTGGCCGCAGCGACCCGGCCAGGTTGAGAAATCAAACCGGGAGGCGATCGCGGAGCTGGGCGATATCCCGGTCGAGACGCTGCCGCTGATCGATCTCAGCGATCCCGACTCGTGGCCAGCGCTGGCTCCGCCCCCTCCAGGCTGACGCCGCGCCGCTTCGCCCGGATCGCAACGGCGGCGACCGCAGCCCCGGCGAGCGCGACGAGTGCGGAGACGCTCATCGCGTGGCCGAGCGCGTCGACGAAGTCGGCGGGGGTTGCGGTGGCGGGGTTCCCCACCGCGCCCTGGAAGATCGCGCCGGTCACCGCGACGCCGAGGCTGCCGCCGACCATCCGGAACATCGAGAGGACGCCCGAGGCGATCCCCGCCTTCTCAACCGCCACGGCGTTCATCGCGGCGCTGGTCATCGGAGACATCGTCAGGGCGATCCCGATCCCCAGCAGCATGAAGCCGGGCAGCAGCTCCCCGTAGCTGGAGTTCACCGCGATGCCGCTGAAGATGTAGAGGGAGGCGGCGACGATCACGAGCCCCGCGACGATCAGCCAGCGTGAGCCGATCCGGTCCGCGGCGCGGCCGGCGAGGGGCGCGACCAGGACGATCATCAGGGTCGAGGGCAGGAACCTGACCCCCGCTTCAAGTGCCGAGTAACCCAGGATGTTCTGCATGTAGAGGGCGAGGAAGAAGAAGACGCCGAGCATCGCGAAGGAGACGATCAACGCCACCACGACCGCGCCGAGGAAGTTGCGGTCGGAGAAGAAGTGGAACTCGACCATCGGCGCACTCACCCGGAGCTCGACCGCGACGAAGGCGACCAGCCCGATTCCGGCGCCGACCAGGAGGGCGACAATCTCGGTGGAGCCCCAGCCCCAGGCGTTCCCCTCGACCAGGGCGAGGACCAGGGCCGTGAGGGCGGCGGTGAGGATCGCCACGCCCGGGTAGTCGACCTGGCGGCCCACGGTCGTGTCGCGCGACTCGCGAACCGCAAAGAGGGCCGCCGCGACCGCGCCCACCGCAACGGGGATGTTGAGGTAGAAGATCGCCCGCCAGCTGACGTGCTCGGTGAGGAACCCACCCAGCACCGGGCCGACCGCCAGCGCCAGCGCCGAGACGCCCGCCCAGGTGCCCATCGCCTTCCCCCGCTCCTCGGCGGGGAAGGCATCGGTGACGATCGACAGCGTCGCCGGCATCATCAGCGCCGCGCCGACCCCCTGCGCGACGCGGCTCGCGACGAGCGATGCGGTGTCGGGCGCGAGCCCGGCGGTCGCCGAGGAGAGGGCGAAGACCACGACCCCGATCAGGAAGGTCAGGCGGCGCCCGAAGATGTCGCCCAGCCGGCCCCCCGTTGCCAGCAGCACGGCGAAGGAGAGCGTGTAGCCGTTGACGGTCCACTCGAGGGCCGAGAGGGAGGCGCCGAGGTCGCGCTGGATCGACGGCAGCGCGACGTTGACGACGGTGTTGTCGAGCATGATCATGAACAGGGCGAAGCACATCGCCCCGAGCGTCCACCACTTGCGGTTCCGGTCGGTTATCAGGTGGCGGTACCGCGTCACGAGACCTCCTTGAGGAGCTCGTAGGCGGCGGCGATGTCCTCGCGGTCCATCAGGGTGTCGACGGCGGCGTCGAGCTTGCGGCGCTGGGCGCTCGTGAGGCTCGCCGCGAACGACTCCATCCCCGTCTGGCGGATCAGAAGCAGGGTCTCGACCAGCTCCTTGCCGCGGGCGGCGATCGCGACCCGGCGAACCCGCCGGTCGGCAGGGTCCTCGACCCTGGTCGCAAGCCGCTTGCGGACCAAGCCGTCCACGGCGCGGCTCATCGAGGGCGCCGAGACGCCGAACAGCTCGGCCAGCTCGCTGACCCGCCGCGGCTGCGGCTCCTCGCCGAGGCCTCCCAGCTCGAGCAGCGCCTTGACCTGGGTCGTGGAGAGGCCGCTCTCGTCGATCACCCGCAGCATCTGCCCGCGGTCGTAGAGGAAGAGGTGGCGCAGCAGGGCGCTCAGTCGCGCCGCCGTCTCCCTGGCCTCGGGGCCGACGTCGGGCGCCTCGACTCCCTCTCTGATCGTCGCGATATCGCCCGCCTGCATGCCGAAATAGTTGCGTAAGAACAACTATTTCTCAATCACAATAGTTGCTTATGTGCGCAATATCACCCTTCGACCATGGTCGCATTCTGCGGCTTTTCGGGGCCGGAATTCCGCCGAGGGCCGATCTAGTCTCAGCTTGTGGCAAAGCCGGTGGACCACGCACAGCTCGACCGCGATCACCTCTGGCACCCGTTCACGCAGCAGCAGGCCTGGTCTGAGGAAGAGCCGTTGACGATCGAGCGCGCCGAGGGCTGGCACCTGATCGACAGCGGCGGGCGCCGCTACATCGACGGCGTCTCCTCGCTCTGGTGCAACGTGCACGGGCATCGCCACCCGGAGATCGACCAGGCGGTCCGCGATCAGCTCGACAGGGTCGCCCACTCGACCATGCTCGGCCTCAGCCACCCCGCGGCGGCGGAGCTGGCCGCGCGGCTGGTCGAGCTTGCCCCGCCCGGGCTCTCCCGGGTCTTCTACTCGGACTCGGGTTCCACGGCGACCGAGATCTCCCTGAAGATGGCCTTCCAGTTCCAGCAGCAGCGCGGTGACCCGCACACGCGCCGCACCTCCTTCGTCCACCTGCGCGGCGCCTACCACGGCGACACGATCGGATCGGTCTCGGTCGGGGGCATCGACCTCTTCCACGCCAAGTACCGGCCGCTCCTCTTCCGCTCGTACGCCGCCGAGCCCGGCGACGCCGCCCA
>DASUUD010000131.1:0-4596 GCA_036374255.1 Solirubrobacterales bacterium
TCTTACACCGACGGGCGAGGTAATTCCGCAACGGTCGCCTATCCGGTGCCTGGGCCGACTCCAAGCCCCGGGCCGACTCCAAGCCCCGGCGGGCCCGGCACATTTGGCAACGGTTTTCCCGTTGCGGCCGGCCCGAGCGGCGATGTAATCGTGACGCTCAGGTACTGGCGGCCACAGCGCACGCCAATTCCGGGCGAGCCCGGCTTTGGGGTACCGGGCGCCTGGACAGATATCGGCGGCCTCGTGTATTCGCCGGCAATCTCCGGTCTCGGGTTTCGCTGCCCACAGAACACCTTGTCCGAGTCGGACCCGAATCTCGCGCCCCCGAATCGCGAACTTCCCGCCGCTGCCAACAAGCAGGGCGGCTTCATGGACCTTGCCGCTGATCGGCCAGCGAACCCAGCGAACACCTTCACCTACACGCTTAACCTCACCCGATGCCTCGCGGCGACGGGAATCTCGTTCAATCCTGGTGAGGAACGCGGGTTCGAGGTGCAAGGGATCACGCCCGCTTTTGGCGGCGTCACCATTCAGCCGGTCTCCTTCAAGCGGCAGTAGACCTCCGACATTGTCCGTGCGGGTGAACAGAACCCGGGCAGGACAGGGTGACCTGGACGCTACCCTTCCCACATCGGTCGCTCCGACCAGGGGCGTCGAAACGGCTTCACAGAGCCGAAGCTGATTCCGGGCGGTTAGCTCAGTTGGGAGAGCGCCTGCCTTACAAGCAGGAGGTCGCTGGTTCGAGCCCGGCACCGCCCATAGCCAGATTCCGATTCCGGCGGCGATGCTGCGCAAATTGTTGTTTGACCGGGACTACCGGCTCCAGGGCGGTCCTCGACCGGGTTCAGGCGGCCCCTCGGTGGTCTCGATTACCCAGAGCCGGCTTCCTCCCGGACTTGCCCGCTCCGCTAACCGCCGCCGCTTGACTCTGGTGAGCCGTCCGGCTGCTCCGAGGCCCTTCGCATGGCGCGCCGCGTTCTCCTCCTGGCCACGAACCGGGGTACCGATGGGGCGCTGCGGGCGATTCGCAGGGCCAGCCTGTCGCCTCTCTTGGCGGCAGCAAGGTTGGGTGCGAGTCGGTCCGGCGCCCGCAGCGCCGCGGCATCACCGGAGGGGACCGATCCCCGGTCCCTAACCGCCAGCAGGTTCCAGCTTCCCGGCACGCCCTTCAGTTCGTGAATGCCCCGATCGTCGAACTCGATGCCCGAGCCGACCACCAGGTCCCGCACCGCGCTCGAGACCAGCACCTCGCCGGGACCCGCCTCAGCCGCGACGCGGGCGCCGATGTGGACCGCCATCCCGCCGACGTCCTCCCCGAGCAGCTCGCACTCGCCTGTGTGGACTCCGGCGCGCACCTCAATCCCCAGCGAGCCCGCATCGTCGACCACCTCACCGCCACAGCGGATCGCTCGCGCCGGCCCGTCGAAGGTGGCCAGGTAGCCGTCGCCAAGGCTCTTCACGACCCGACCGCCGTGCATCTCCACCTGCCGCCGCACGCCCTGGTCGTGGCTCTCGAGCCGCTCGCGCCAACGGCGGTCTCCAAGCTGCGATGCGCGCTGCGTTGAGCCGACGATGTCGGTGAAGAGGACGCTCGCCAGGACGCGGTCGGACTCGCGGCTTTGCCGAGCTCCGGTCAGAAACTGCTCGACCTCGTCCAGCAACGCATCGGCATCCCCAAGCCAGGGGACGTGCTCATCACCTGGCAGCTCGATGTAGCGGGCGCCGGGAATTCGCTCTGCCGTGTTGCGGGCGCCCTCCACCAAAACAACCGGATCTCCGACACGGTGCAGGACCAGCGTCGGCACGCCGATCACGGGTAGGACGCTGGTGACATCGATGTCGTCGAGCGCCGCGGTCAGGGAGGTGATCATCGCCGGGCTCGCTGAGGCCCTCTCGAGAAGCCCGAGACTTCGCCTCATCCCCTCGTCCGCGGCAAGGCTCGGCGCGAAGACGTCGATCATCTCACCCTCACCCCAGTGCTCGACCATCGAGTCCCACTTCCGCCACATCTCATCGAAGAAGTGGCGCCTCTGCTCGGACAGCATGTCCTTGTATGAAAAGTTTGGAGTTGATCCGTAGAGGACCATCGCCGTGGTGCGCTCGGGATAGGTCGCGGCAAAGAGGATGCTCATCGGCCCACCTTCGGACACTCCGAGAAGTGCCGCCCCCTCCGATCCGACGGCGTCCAGCACTGCATGCAGGTCCTCCATCCTCTCCTCCAGGGTTGGGACCCCGGACACCGGGTCGGAGAGACCGGTTCCCCGCTTGTCAAACAGGATCAGGCGCGAGAAGGAGGCCAGTCGCCGGAACATGGCGGCCGCTTCGGGCAGCGTCCACAGCAGATCTAGATGCGAGATGAACCCGGGTACGACGACGAGATCCAGGGGTCCGTCGCCGACCACCTGGTAGGCAATGTTGACGTCTTCGTTTCTGGCATAGTTGGTCTTCGGCTGCTGCATTGGCCAACCGCCCGAGCCGGTGCAAAGTAGCCTAGCGCTGGCGCATCGAGCCTGGTGACCGTCCGGGGCGCTTGCCGCCTGCCGGGGCATGATTTGACCACTAGACTCCGCACGATGGAGGAGCGGGGCACCAAATCCGCCACCCTCGCGGACCTCCTGCCGCGTGCGGCCCAGCTCTACGGCTCGGCGCCGGCGATCCGCTACAAGGAGGGAGGCGACTGGGTCTCCCGCAGCTTCGAAGAGGTCCGGGACACGGTTCGCGAGCTGGCACTCGGCCTGGCCGAGATCGGCGTCGCGAAGGGCGACAAGGTCGCGATCCTCGCCAACACCCGACCCGAGTGGACCTACTTCGACTTCGCCGCCCTTTCGCTGGGCGCCGTGATCGTGCCGATCTACCAGACCAACTCCCCCGAGGAGTGCCGGTACGTGCTCGAGAACTCCGACGCGAAGGTCGTGGTGGTCGAGGACGACGAGCAGCTCGAGAAGATCCGCAGGGTGCGTGAGCGGCTGCCGCTACTTGAGCATGTGGTGCGGATGACAGGCTCCAGCGAGGACGCGATCTCCTTCGACGATCTTGCCGCTCGCGGCCGTGAGCGTAACCCTACCGAGTGGGAGCAGTGCTGGGGTGCGGTGAGGCCGGAAGACATCTCCATATTTATCTACACCTCGGGGACGACGGGGCCGCCGAAGGGCTGCATCATCACCCACGGCAACTACCGGGCGATGCTCGACATGACCAACAAGGCAGGTGTCCTCGAGGAGGAGGATGTTGTCTACCTCTACCTGCCGCTCGCCCACTCGTTCGCCCTGCTGGTCCAGTTCGACACAGTCGACCTTGGCACGACGCTCGCCTATTGGGAGCGCGATCCGCTGAAGATTCTCCCCAACCTGGCCGAGCTGAAGCCCACCTACCTCCCGTCGGTCCCCCGCATCTTCGAGAAAATCTTCACCACCGCGACCGCCTCAGTGGAAAAAGAGGGCGGCCTGAAAAAGGCGATCTTCGACTGGGCGATGCGTGTAGGGCGGAAGATGCGCGACATCGAACGGGCCGGGCGCGAGCCGGGCTTCCTCTTCCGCAAACAGTACGCGTTCGCCGACAAGAAAGTGCTCTCGAAGATCCGCGGTCTGTTCGGAGGCAGGCTGCGCCTGGCGACCTCCGGCGCCGCCCCGATCAACCCGGACATCCTGCGCTTCTTCGACGCCGCCGGAGTTCTGGTCCTCGAGGGCTGGGGGATGACGGAGACCTCGACCGCTGCGACGATCTCGACGCCGGAGGACTTCAAGATCGGCGCCATCGGCAAGCCCTTCCCCGGTTGCGAGGTGAAAATCGCGCAGGACGGGGAGATCCTGGTCAAGGGACCGAACGTCTTCCAGGGCTACTACAAGAACGAGGAAGCCACCCGCGAGACGCTCGTCGACGGCTGGCTTCACACCGGCGACCTCGGCAGCGTCGACGAGGACGGCTTCATCACGATCACCGGCCGCAAGAAGGACATCATCGTCACCGCCGGCGGCAAGAACATCACGCCGGCCAACCTCGAGAACGAGATCAAGCAGCACCCGCTCGTCTCCCAGTGTGTCGTGGTCGGCGATCGCCGCCCCTACCTGGTAGGCCTGGTCACGCTTGACCCCGAGGAGGCGGTCTCCTTCGCCAAGGAGCACGGCCTGCCTGACGATCCCGAGCAGCTCGCCTCGAACCCGGAGATCCGCGAGGCCATTCAGGCGCACGTCGACAAGATCAACGAGAAAGTCGCCCGGGTCGAGCAGATCAAGAAGATCGCGATCCTCTCCCGCGACCTCTCACAGGAAGAGGGCGAGCTGACGCCGACGCTGAAGGTCAAGCGCGCCGTCGTCGCCGACAAGCACGCGGACGAGATCGAGAAGCTCTACGCCGGCTAGCTCAGGAGTGAGCGATCGACAAACCGCAGCAGACTGACAGCCGTTTCCCGCCAACTCCAGAGTCGATATGGCCGTATGCAGATGAAGCGGCAAAGCCGCATCAGACGGCAGCAGCTTGGCCCAACTACAGGCAGGAGGCCGCTGGTTAGAGCCCGGTACCGCCCATAACCCATCAGTTCCTGGAAGCCCGGAGAGGGCGTCAATGGGCCTGTGGGTGTCTCGCCGGTGCTTCGCCGAC
>DASUUD010000132.1:0-4502 GCA_036374255.1 Solirubrobacterales bacterium
TTGACGCAGTTGCTGCAGGGCGCGCAATAACTTGAGCATGGGCCGCTCCGGATCACCGCCACCTTTTCCATCCAATGGATGGAAAACGTGGTGTCGAGGCCGCGGCGCCGAGGCTCAGGCGGCGGCGCCGGCGCCGGCACGGCCGCGGACCAGCTCGACGATCTCGCCCATGATCCGGTTCAGATCGAAGTCCTTCGGGGTGTAGACGCCGTCGACTCCGACCTCGCGCAGGCGCTCGGCGTCGGCCGGGGGAATGATGCCGCCGACCACCACGGGCACCTCGGCGCCCTCCTCGCGCAGCCGGCGCACCACCTCGGGGATGAGCTCGAGATGGGAGCCGGAGAGGATCGAGATGCCGACCACGTCGACATCCTCCTGGAGGGCCGACTCGACGATCTCCTCGGGGGTGAGCCGGATTCCCTGGTAGATGACCTCCATCCCCGCGTCGCGGGCCCGCAGCGCGATCTGCTCGGAGCCGTTGGAGTGGCCGTCGAGGCCTGGCTTGCCGACGAGGATCTTGATCCTGTGGCCGAGCGTCTCGGAGACCTCGTCGACTCGCTTGCGGATCTCAGCCAGCTGATCGCGATCGGCGGGCGGCGCCGCCCCCTCGACCCCGGTGGGGGCCCGGTAGGCGCCGAAGGTCTCGCGCAACACCTCGGCCCACTCGCCGGTTGTCGCCCCGGCCTTTGCGGCGGCGATCGTCGCCGGCATCACGTTCTCCTCCTCGGCCGCGGCGACCCGGGCGAGGTCGTCCAGCGCCGCTCGCACCGCGTCCTCGTCGCGCTCGGCCTTCCAGCGCTCCAGCGCATCGACCCGCTCGCGCTCGACCTCGGGGTCCGGAGTGAGGATGCCGCCGTCGGCGCCGGCGGTGAGCGGCGAGTCCTCGGTCTCCGTGAAGGTGTTCTGCCCGACCACGACCTGCTCGCCGCGCTCGATCCGGGCGACCCGCTCGCGGTGGGACTCGACCAGGCGCGCCTTCATGTAGGGGACGGCTGCGACCGCCCCGCCGTGCTCCTCGACCACCGCCATCTCGGCCCGCGCCCCTGCGGCAAGCTCCTCCACCAGGCCGTCCATCACCTTCGAGCCCTCGAAGACGTCGGGGTACTCGAGCAGGTCCGTCTCGTTCGCGAGCACCTGCTGGATCCGCAGGCTCCACTGCTGGTCCCAGGGCCGGGGCAGGCCCATCGCCTCGTTCCAGGCGGGCAGCTGGATGGCGCGGGCGCGGGCATCGCGGCTGAGCGTGACGGCGAGCGCCTCGAGCACGATGCGCTGGATGTTGTTCTCCGGCTGGGCCTCGGTAAGGCCGAGGCTGTTGACCTGGACGCCGTAGCGGAAGCGCAGCATCTTCTCGTCGGTGACCCCGTAGCGCTCGCGGCCGATCTCGTTCCAGAGGCGGCCCATCGCCCGCAGCTTGGCGATCTCCTCGATCAGCCTGATGCCGGCGTTGAGGAAGAAGGAGATCCGCCCGAAGACCCGGGGGAAGTCGGCGTCGGAAACCTGGCCGCGCGCCTTCACCTCGTCCAGCACCGCGATCCCGGTCGAGAGCGCGTAGGCGATCTCCTGGACGGGCGTCGCCCCGGCCTCCTGCAGGTGATAGCTGCAGATGTTGGTCGGGTTCCAGCTCGGCACCTCGTTGACGGTGAAGGCGACCATGTCGGCGATCAGCCGCATCGACGGGCCGGGCGGGAAGGCATAGGTGCCCCGCGAGAGGTACTCCTTGATGATGTCGTTCTGGGTCGTCCCCTTCAGCTTGGAGCGGTCGATCCCGTTCTCCTCGGCGACCGTGACGTAGAGGGCGAGCAGCCAGGCGGCGGTCGCGTTGATCGTCATCGAGGTGTTCATCTCGTCCAGCGGGATGCCGTCGAGGAGCTGGTGCATATCGCCCTTGTGGACGATCGAGACGCCTACCTTGCCCACCTCGCCGCGGGCGAGCACGTGGCCGGGGTCGTAGCCGGTCTGGGTCGGCAGGTCGAAGGCGACCGACAGCCCGGTCTGTCCCTTGGCGAGGTTGCGCCGGTAGAGCTCGTTGGAGCGACGCGCGTCGGAGTGCCCCGCGTAGGTTCGCATCACCCAGGGACGGTCACGCTCAGGCAGCCGGTGCTCAGACATCTCATCTCCCATGTTATTTGGCGGGCATGGAAAGACAGCGTTCATCCGTCACGGCGCGAACCTTTTGCCGGGGACGGTGTTTAGGCTGCGTAGCGCGCAATTTGGTCCCATGCGCAATCCGGCCCCTGCGACCAAGCGAAGCGCATATCGCCCCGTGACCCCGATCCGAGCAAAGACAGCGCTCGCCGCGGCCCTCGCCGCGGTGCTGGTCATTGCCGCCACGGCCACCGCGGCCACGATCGGGATCTACCGCAACAGCATGCAGAGCCAGGGGCTGCGAGGCCAGGTCGTGAAGCTGGTCGGCGAGCGCTGCGGGAGGGGAGGCTCCGGCAAGGCGCTGCGCGTCGTGGTCGGCAAACGGACCAGGGAATGCGCCTATCGGACCCCCGTGATCGGCCGCGACCTCGAAGTCCAGGCCGTCGCGCGGCTGCTCAGCGGTACGCCGAAACAGCTGCGCCACGGCGCCTACCTCGCGGTCAACCTGAGGGCCGGGCGGGCCGGCGCCCACTACCAGCTCGCCGTTTACCCCCTGCAGCGCAAGGCCCAGCTTCGCAAGACCCTGAGCAACGGCCGGGTCAAATACCTGCACGTGGAGAAGAACGTGCGCTCGGTGAAGGGGGTCAACCGAGCCAACGAGCTGCGCCTTCGCGCCTTCAACGTCACGCGGGGGCCCGAAAAAGGCAGCTGTCGCATCGCCGCCTTCGTCGGCCGCCGCAGGGTGGCCAACGTGGTCGACACCGCGGCGGGCGATTTGGAGGGGCGCGCCTCGGGTTTCGGGATCGGCAGGACGGCGGGCGGCGCCAAGGGGCTGGTCGCGAGCTTCGATGACGTCGTGGTCCGTGTCCCCAACCCGTTCGAGTAACTCTCCTCGCGTTTGCTCATAATGCGCGGCGATGTCGACGACCACCATCGAGCGACCGCGGCAGGCGGGACCCGGCTCGGGGCTTGGAGGCGAGTGGCGGGTGATCGTCCGCAACGACAACCACAACACCTTCGACCACGTCGCGAGGACGCTCTCCAGGGTCCTGCCCGGCGTCAGCCTCGAGCAGGGGCACGCGATCGCCGACCGGATCCACAACACGGGGCAGGCGATCGTCTGGAGCGGCCCCCGCGAGCCAGCCGAGCACTACTGGCAGCAGCTCGACTCGGCAGGCCTCACCATGGCGCCGTTGGAGCGGGGCTGACCTTTCGGCGGCCGCTGATCTTCGCGGCGGCCCTCTTCGTCGCGGCAATGGTCCCCGCGGCGGCGTGGGCCGAACCGAGTCTGCCCGGCGGTTTCCAGGACACCGTCGTCTTCGAAGACCTGGAACAGCCGACGACCTTCGAGTTCGCGTCCGACGACAGGGTCTTCGTCGCCGAGAAGGCCGGAAAAATCAAGGTGTACGACGGGCTCGCGGACCCGACGCCCGACGTCTTCGCCGACCTGCGCACCCAGGTCTACGACCACGGCGACCGCGGCCTGCTCGGCCTCGCCCTCGATCCCGGGTTCCCGGCCGACCCCTACGTCTACGCGCTCTACACCTACGACCACATCTTCGGCGACGCCGAACCGGCGCCGAAGTGGGGGACGCCGGACACGACCGGGGACTTCTGCCCAGAACCGAACGGCGCCGACGACTGTCTTGTCAGCGGCCGCTTGGTGCGCCTGACCGCGACGGAAGGCGGCGCCGGCAACGAAGCGGTCGAGGAAGAAGGAGACCCGGTCGAGGTGGAGCTGGCCGAGGGCTGGTGCCAGCAATTCAGCTCCCACTCGATCGGCGCCCTGGCGTTCGGCCCGGAAGGGGCCCTCTACGCGGGAGGTGGCGACGGCGCCAGCTTCACCGGCGCCGACTACGGTCAGTTCGGGGAACCGACGCCTAATCCCTGCGGCGATCCTCCCGGCGGGCTCGGGGTGGCTCTGACACCGCCCAGCGCCGAAGGCGGGTCGCTGCGCTCGCAGAACCTGGAGAACCTGAACGGGTCGATCACCCGCATCGACCCGGACAGCGGTGCCGCCTGGCCGGACAACCCGCTGATCGGGGCCGTCGGCGCCGACCCGCGCATCGTCGCCTACGGCTTCCGCAACCCGTTCCGCTTCACGATCGACCCGCAGACCGGAGAGATGTACGTCGGCAACGTCGGCTCCTCGGAGATCGAGGAGATCGACCGCTTCGCGGCGCCTCCCCCGGAGCCGTTCAACTCCGGCTGGCCGTGCTACGAGGGCTCCGAACGGCAATTCCTCTTCAAGACGCTGGAACTGGACGTCTGCGAAGCCCTCTACGCGGAAGAGCCGGATGGAAGCTCCCCGCCGCTCTTCCACTACAGCCACGGCGAGGAGGTCGTGCCGGGCGACGAATGCCCCTTCTCCTCCGGCTCGGCGGTATCGGGGATGGCCTTCTACGAAGGCTCGGACT
>DASUUD010000133.1:0-4732 GCA_036374255.1 Solirubrobacterales bacterium
GCCGTCGCTTCGCTGCCAGCCGCTTCAACGCCCGCTGCGTCGCCCGCTTTCGCGTCCGCCTGCGGCGCCGCTCGACCTTCCGCGCTCTGTTCCGTGATGCGGGCGGCACGATCAGGTCCCGCCGACTTGTCATCCAGGTCAAGCGCGGCTGGTTCCGGAAACGAAGAGGCTCGCCTTGATGTCTGGCTGACGGCGATCGCTCGCAACCTGCTGGAATCCCGGATCCCCACCGGACGTGTTTGGTCGTCCGGTGGGGGTCCGGTTCCGTTCGAGATCTACGGGCGGTTCCCGCAGACTGCCGAGTTGTTCAGGCCGGTCTGGTAGCCGTCCGCTCCTCCGGCCAGGCTGCTTCCTTTGCCGAAGTATCCAAACGCCCCCGAGCCGGCGCCCGTACCGCATTGCGCGTCCGGGTTCGGGTGGGCGGCGATCTCTTCGTAGCGATCTAGGCCCGGTTCCGAATTGCCCGGGTACGGGGTAGGCGGTTCGGCGGCCGCTACGGCCGGCACCGCCAATGCGATCGCCAGCGCTGCGGTGGCGACGAGTTTGCTCATCCGTCCTCCTCTCTTCGTCTTTCCGCAGTCCTGTCTCAGCCGACCCCGGTGATCGGCCGCACCAGGTTGCCGGTGCTCGATTCGGTCAGCTCGTGGTACTCCCAGGTGCCCCAGATCGACCATTCGGGGTTGCCGCGGTAGCGCGGGTCCGATTCGTGGACGATCTCGTAGTGGAAGACGGCGCTTTCGTAACCATGGCAGCGGATGTTGTTCATGATCGAGCCGCTGTCCATGAAGGGATCATTTTCGAAGGTGCCCCTGTAGTTGACGACGTAATCGCAGGTGGTGAGGGTTTCCTGGTCGAGTTCGTCGATGGAGCCGACGGTCCCCTGGACGCGACCGTCGCCGAGGTCCCAGTACCAGTCCCCGCCGGCGTCTTCCGCGTAGACCGAGTAGTAGTGACCCGTGACCACAACACCCTCGTCGGGGTAGCCGTTTTCGTCGGAATCGATCCTATCTTTGCCGGTGTGGCCGGGGACGGTGGTGGCTGCGCCGGCCGAGCTGAGCGGAAGGGCGATCAGCAGCAGCACCCCGGCGAAGAGAATGAGTCGCTTCATCTTGACTCCTTGCTTGGCTCCCGCCGATCAAGCTAACTCAACCGCTGCGGCGCCTTCAAGACAACTAGTTGGTACGGCGGGCTATCTCGACCAGACGGGCTCAGCGCGCCGAGACGCTCAGCTTGCGCGGGCCGCGGCTGAAGCCGGCATCGAGCATCGCCTCCTCGTGGCCGGAGCCGATCACCGGCTCGCCGTCGAGCTTCTCGATCGCCAGCTTGGGGAGGTGGCCAGCGGTGACGGCGTCGGCGAGGGCGGCCATGGCGGCGGCGAGGTCGGCGTCGTCGAGCTGGGCGAGGCGGATGACGCTGCGCCCGCCGCGCTCCACGTAGATCAGCGGCTCGCCGTCGCGCACCAGGAGGTGGGCGCCTGGGACGCGGGAGGGTCGGCGGCCCGAGGCCGGCTTGGGCCAGGGCAGGGCGGCGCCGTAGGGGTTGGCCGGGTCGGTGGCGGCGAGAACCTGGAAGCCGCCGTCGGCTTCGGGCATGGAGCGCAAACGCTCCACCGCGCCGGCGAGGGCGAACTGGGCGCCGCCCAGCCCCTCGACGAAGTAGCCGCGGCGGGCGGTGCCGAGCAGCTCCAGGTTGCCCAGCTCCCCGTATAGGGTGGAGAAGCCGCCGGGCACGCCCTCGGCGAGCACGGTCTCGCGGGTGACGATCCCGTAGCGCTCCAGCATCAGCTCGGCCTGGGCGCGGAGCTTGGCCCCGGGCCCGGGCGCGTCCTCGAACAGCGCCTCGGTCAGGGACCAGCGTCCCTGCACGGCGGCGCCGGCGCCCGAGCGGCGCCGGGCGAAGCGGCGGCCGCGGCGCTCCTCGGTGGAGGCGGCGCGCAGGCGGGGGGAGCGCAGTGGGGCGAAGGCGTCGTTGGTCACCTCGCCCGACCAGGCGAGGTCCCAGAGGGCGTTGTGGAGCTCCTCGGGCGGGAAGTCGAGGTCGGCGAGAAGGTCGAGCCAGAAGGAGGGGCCGGCCTCGAGCCGCTCGCGGATCGCGTCGTGGGGCTCGCCCTCAGCCCGCTCCAGCTTCGCGTTGGCCGGCGGCGGACCGGCGAGGCGGACGTCCTCGCGGAAGTAGAGGGCGACGCGGCCGTCGCTGCGGCCGCGGGCGCCGGCGCCGATCCAGACCAGCTCGCCGCTGGTGCAGAGCTCGTCGAGCCAGGTCGGAGAGTAGGCGCCGAGGCGGCGCGGCAGCACGTCCCCCTCCCAGACCTTCGGCGTCAGCGCCACCCCCTGCAGCGGCACCAGGGCGTCGCGAAGGCGGTCCGGTCCGGCGCCGGAGGCGCGGTGGGCGTCGACGTTCTGCCAGCTCGGCAGGAAGCGGGCGAAGCGATCGCGGGCGGCCGGCTCGACCTCGCGTCGCAGGTGGGCGAGGCTGGCACGCCGCACCCGGCGCAGCACCTCGGCGTCGCACCACTCGCGCTCGCTGCCGCCGGGGAGCAGCTCGCCGCGCACCAGCGCCCCTTCGCGCTCCAGCTCCCGCAGCGCCGGGGTGGGGTCCACCCCGTAGCGGGCGGCGAGCTGCGCGGTCGGGAAGGGGCCGTGGGTGCGGGCGTAGCGGCGCACCAGAGCCCGCATCGCGTCGGTGTGCTCCTCGAGGAAGGTGTCGGGCAGGCCGGGGGGCGGCGGCACCCCGAGCGAGTCGCGGTACAGCCCGGCGTCCTCGGCGGCGACGTAGCGCTCCTCGCCGCCGATCCGCACCAGGGCGGCGCGGCGCTCCGCCACCAGCTTCTCCAGCATCGAGGCGGCCGAGTAGCCCTCGGCGACCCGCTCCTCGCACTCCTCGGCGGTGAGATCGCCGACGCTGCGCAGAATTTGCTGCAGGGCGTCGCGGTCCCCCGCGCGCCCCGCCCCCGCGCGGTGCTGGAGCTGGTCCTCGACCTCATCCAGCGCCTCGGGGTCGATCAGCTCGCGCAGCTCCTCCTGGCCGAGCAGCTCGCGCAGCAGGTCGCGGTCGAGGGCGAGCGCGGCGGCACGGCGCTCCGCGTTCGGCGTGTCCCCCTCGTACATGTAGGTCGCGACGTAGTCGAACAGCAGCGAGGAGGAGAAGGGCGAGGCGGTCGGCGTCTCCACCTCGACCAGGTCCAGGCGGCGGGAGTGCAGCTTGCGCAGCAGCTCGGTCAGTGAGGGAAGATCGAGGACGTCGCGCAGCACCTCGCGGTAGGTCTCCAGCACGACCGGGAAGCGGGAGAAGTCGCGAGCCACCTCCAGCAGGCTCTGCGACTTCAGCCGCTGCTGCCAAAGCGGCGTCCGCTTGCCGGGGTAGGCGCGGGGGATGAGCAGCGAGCGGGCGGCGTTCTCGCGGAAGTGGGAGCCGAAGAGAGCCGAGCCCGAGAGCTCGGCGACCACCAGCTCTTCCAGCTCGTCGGGCTCGACCATCACCAGGTCGGCGGGGGGCGGGTCGTCGGCGTCGGGGAGGTGGACGACGATGCCGTCGTCGGACCAGATCGCGTCGGCCTCCAGCTCGCGCTCGTTGCGGATCTTCTGGCTGAGGGCGAGGCCCCAGGCGGCGTGGACGCGGCCGCCGTAGGGCGAGAGCACGCAGAGGCGCCAGTCGCCGATCTCGTCGCGGAAGCGCTCGACCACGATCGTCTCGTCGGAGGGGACCACGCGGGTCGCCGCCTGCTGCTCCTTGAGGTAGGCGACGAGGTTCTCGGCGGCACGCCGGTCGAGGTCGTACTCGGCGGCCAGCTCCTCGGGCTTGCCCGAGACCGCCTCGCGGGCGAAGGCGCCTATCGCCCGGCCCAGCTCGGCGGGGCGTCCCACCCCGTCGCCCTTCCAGAAGGGGACGGCGCCGGGCAGGCCGGGGGCCGGGGTGACGATGACGCGGTCGCGGGTGATGTCCTCGATGCGCCAGGTGGTGGCGCCGAGCAGGAAGGTCTGACCGGGGCGCGCCTCGTAGACCATCTCCTCGTCCAGCTCGCCGACCCGGCGGCCGTCGGGGAGGTGGACGCCGTAGAGGCCGCGGTCGGGGATCGTGCCGGCGTTGGTGACGACGAGGGAGAGGGCCCCCTTGCGCCCGTGGATCGTCCCCTTGGTGCGGTCCCAGACGATGCGCGGGCGCAGCTCGGCGAAGCGGTCGGAGGGGTAGCGGCCGTCGAGCATGTCGAGGACGTTCTCCAGCTGTTCGCGGGAGAGGTCGCTGAAGGGCTCGGTGGCGGTCACGAGGCGCTCGACCTCATCCACCTCCCATTCGTCGAGCGCCGCCATCGAGACCAGGTGCTGGGCGAGCACGTCGAGCGGGTTCTGCGGAATGACCGTCTCCTCGATCTCGCCTCTGCGCATCCGCTTCGCGACCACGGCGCACTCGAGCAGGTCGGCGCGGAACTTGGGGAAGATGCGGCCGCGCGAGATCTCCCCCAGCTGGTGGCCGGCGCGGCCGACCCGCTGCATGCCGCGGCTCACCGACTTCGGCGACTCGACCTGGATCACCAGGTCGACCGCGCCCATGTCGATCCCGAGCTCCAGGCTCGACGTCGCCACCAAGCACGGGAGCTGCCCCGACTTCAACATCTCCTCCACGACGGTCCGCTCCTCATGCGACAGCGAACCGTGATGCGCCCGAGCGATCTCGGGCAATCCATCGTCGGTCCCCGCGGGTCCTGTCGCGGCGGCATCCCCCATGTGCTCGGACG
>DASUUD010000134.1:0-2073 GCA_036374255.1 Solirubrobacterales bacterium
GCGGCGCTGGCGATCCTCGAGCCGCGCCCCCTCTTCGACCCCTTCTCGCTGGAGACCAGGGCACGTCGCGAGGGCGGCGACTGGGTGCTGGACGGCGTCAAGTCGCTGGTCGCCCGTCCCGGCGAATGCGAGCTGTTCGTGGTGGCCGCGCACGTCGAGGACAGCGGCCCCGGGCTGTTCGTGATCGAGTCGGGGGCCGAGGGGCTCTCGGCCGAAACCGAGCCGGCGATGGGCCTGCGCCCCGCCGCCACCGGCCGCCTGCTGCTCGAGGAAGTGAGGCTGCCGGCCGACGCCCTGATGGCCGAGGGCGAGCTCGAGGCCTACATGGAGTGCGTGCACCGCGCCCGGATCGCCTGGTCCTCGCTGGCGGTCGGCACCGCGCAGGCTGTCCTCGACTACGTGATCCCCTACGTCAACGAGCGCACCGCCTTCGGCGAGCCCGTCTCCAACCGTCAGAGCGTCGCCTTCGCGGTCTCCGACATCGGGATCGAGACCGACGGGATGCGGCTCACCACCTACCGCGCCGCCTGCCTCGTCGACCAGGGCAAGGAGTTCGCTCACGAGGCGGCCCTTGCCCGGCGCCTCTGCGCCGCCAAGGCCATGAGGATCGGCTCCGACGGCGTGCAGCTGCTCGGCGGCCACGGCTATGTCAAGGAGCACCCGGTGGAGCGCTGGTACCGCGACCTCCGCGCAGCGGGCGTTATGGAGGGCGCCCTGCTCGTCTAGAGCGAACAGCTGACGATGATCAATCTCGAGACACCGAAGAAGTTCCGGCCGCTGGTCGACCAGGCGAACCAGGTCGCGACCGAGGTCTTCCGACCGATCTCCCGCAAGTACGACGAAGCCGAGCACTCCTACCCGAAAGAGCTGGACATGCTCGCCTCGCTGATCGACGGCATGAACGAGGGAGGCGACGTCGGGGGCGGCGCCGCCGGCGTTCGCCGCGAATCGAAGAAACACGACGGCGACAACCGCAACGGCACCAACCTCTCCACCGTGCTCGGCATCATCGAGCTCTGCTGGGGGGACCTCGGCCTGCTGCTCTCGCTGCCGCGCCAGGGCCTCGGCAACTCGGCGATCGCCTCGGTGGCGACCGAGGAGCAGCTCGAGCACTACGGCGGCAAGTGGGCGGCGATGGCGATCACCGAGCCGGAGGCGGGCTCGGACTCGGCGGCCATCCGCACCACGGCGGAGCTGGACGGCGACGAGTACGTGCTGAACGGCGAGAAGATCTTCGTCACCTCCGGCGACCGGGCCGACCTGATCGTGGTCTGGGCGACGCTCGACCCCTCCAAGGGACGGGCGGCGATCAAGTCGTTCATTGTCGAGCGCGACAACCCCGGGCTGAAGCTTGACCGGCTCGAGCACAAGCTGGGGATCCGCGCCTCCGACACCGCGAACTTCACGCTTCAGGACTGCCGGGTGCCGAAAGACGCCCTGCTCGGCAGCCCCGAGATCGACACCAAGCAGGGGTTCGGCGGTGCGATGCAGACCTTCGACAACACGCGGCCGCTGGTCGCCGCGATGGCCATCGGGGTCACCCGGGCCGCGCTGGAGGAGACCCGGAGGCTGCTTGAGGAGGCGGGGGTCGTGATCAACGACCACGCTCCGGCCTTCTCCCAGAATGCAGCGGCGGCGCGCATGCTGGAGATGGAAGCCGACTACGAGGCATCGCGGCTGCTGACGCTGCAGGCGGCCTGGATGGCCGACAACGCCAAGCCGAACTCGCTGCAGGCCTCGATGGCGAAGGCGAAGGCCGGCCGCACCTGCGTCGACGTCACCCTCGGCTGCGTGGAGCTGTGCGGCAGCCTCGGCTACGGCGAGAACCTGCTGCTGGAGAAGTGGTCGCGCGACGCGAAGATCCTCGACATCTTCGAGGGGACGCAGCAGATCCAGCTGCTGATCGTCGCCCGCCAGCTGCTGGGCAAGAGCAGCTCCGAACTTCGATAGGGGTACGACCGCCGGGGGGAAAGCCGGCGGGCCGAAGGCGCGGGGGGCGCTTTCGGCCCGCCGACCCGGTGGTTTCGCCAGACTGCCGCTCGTGAACTTCATTGAGGATGTTGTTGAAGCGTT
>DASUUD010000135.1:0-9682 GCA_036374255.1 Solirubrobacterales bacterium
AGGCCGAGCGCCTCGACCACGGCTTCGACGGTATCGGCGGTGCCGAGCATCCCCACCTTGACCGCATCGACGCCGATGTCCTCGGCGACGGCCCGAACCTGGGCGATGATCGTCTCTGGGGAGATCGCCTCCACCGCCTCAACGCCGACCGTGTTCTGGGCGGTGATCGCAGTGATTGCGGTCATCCCGTGCACACCGCACCGCGCGAAAGCCTTCAGGTCTGCCTGGATCCCGGCGCCGCCGCCGGAATCCGATCCCGCGATCGAGAGCGCGGCAGGAACTTTCATCGCCCGGACACTAGAGACTCGGCGGCCTCAACATGGTCCGCGTGTAGACGCCGACCAGCGAGCAGGAGACGTACCCGAGCGCCTCGAGGGTAGCGAGCGCGGCGGCGACCTCCGCGCCGCTCAGGTCGAGGTCCCGGGCCACCGCGTCGCAGGTCTCCCCTCCGCGCTCGATCGCATCGAGGACCTTGAGCAGGCTCGGCTCCAGCGGCGGGCCGCTCCGCTCCAGCCGTCGCGCCCCCGGGCCGAGCATCGCGTCGAGCACGTCCTGGGCGTCGCGGACCACGCAGGCCCCCCCGGCGAGGAGGTTGTTCGGGCCGGCGGAGAGGCGCGAGCCGACCGGGCCGGGAACGGCCCCCAGGTCCCGCCCGAGATCGGCGGCCAGGTCTGCGGTGATCAGCGACCCCGAGCGCTCCGCCGCCTCGACCACCACGGTCATCCCCGCAAGCGCCGCCATGATCCGGTTCCTGGCCGGGAAGGTCCAGCGCCAGGCGCCGGTGCCGGGCGGCAGCTCGGAGACGATGAGCCCCCGCTCGCCGATCCGCCGCCAGAGCGATCGGTGCGCCGCGGGATAGGCGATGTCGGGGCCGCAGCCGAGCACGGCCACGGTCAGCCCCGCCTCGAGCGCGCCGCGGTGAGCGCAGGCGTCGATCCCGAAAGCCATGCCGCTGATCACCACAAGGCCCGCGGCGGCCAGGTCGCGCCCCAGCTCGCCTGCCACCTCACGGCCGTAGGAGCTGGCGCGGCGGGCTCCGACGAGGGTCACGGCGGCCGTGGGACCGAGTCGCGCCAGCAGCGCCCTATCGCCGCGGCCTGTCAGCGTCCACGGCGCGTCGGCGGCGTCGGCCAGGCCCTCCGGGTAGCTCGGATCGTGCCTGCAGCACGCCCAGCACCCGGCGGCGAGAACGTCGGCCTCCAGGTGATGCTCCGGAACGCCTTCCACTCTCTCGAGGATCTCGCTGTCGGCCTGGGGGGCGGCGACCGCCGCCAGGTCCTCGTTGGAGAGCCGGAGCAGCTCCGGGGCCCGCGAGCCTGGGGCGCCTGTGGCGATCCGCTCGATGTAGGGGGCGAGCTCGGCGAGCAGCCGGGACCTTCTCAGGCACTCCGGGCAGGCGCGGGGTGTGGGGCCGCTAGTCATGGTCGCGCCTTCGAAGCTGCAGCGCCTGCGCTACCTGATCACGCTCGATCGCCTCGCTCCCGGCCAGGTCGGCGATCGTCTGGGCGAGCCGGAGCACCCGGTCGTGTGCCCGTCCGCTCAGCCGCCTGCGTGCATAGGAATCGGCCAGCAGGGCGGCGGAGCCCTCGCTCAACGGGCACTCGCGGACCTCGGCGGGGGTCATCTCGGCGTTGCAGCGCCCAGGGCCGAGCCGCCGTTCCTGACGCTCCCGGGCGACCGTGACCCGATCGCGGACCGGTGCCGAGGCCTCCCCCGCCTCACCGGAGATCTCCGCCGCCGCGGGCTGCCGCACGGCGACCAGGATGTCGATCCGATCGGCGAGGGCCCCGCTGAGACGCCCCCGATAGCGGCGCACGTCGAGCGGCGGACAGCTGCAATCGGGATCTGCCTCCCCCCTCCCGCAAGGGCACGGGTTGGCGGCCGCAATCAGCATGAAGCGGCAGGGGAGCCGCCGCGCAGAGCCGGTGCGGACCACCGACACCCAGCCGCTCTCGAGCGGGGCCCGCAGGGCCTCCAGGGTGTCGCGCCGGAACTCGCAGAGCTCGTCGAGGAAGAGGACGCCACGGTGCGCGAGAGTGGCCTCGCCGGGACGGGGCGGGTTGCCGCCGCCGATCAGAGCGGCCGGGCTGATCGTGTGGTGGGGGGCTCGGAAGGGCCTCCCGCCGAGCGGGCGGCCGTTGAGCCGGCCGCAGGCGCCGGCGATCCGCGCCACCTCGAGGGCCTCCTCGCGGGCGAGGGGCGGCAGGATCGAGGGCAGCCGAGCCGCTGCCAGGGACTTGCCCGCCCCGGGCGGTCCGATCATCAGCAGGCTGTGTCCCCCCGCCGCCGCGACCTCGAGCGCGTAGCGGAGATGGCGCTGCCCGCGAAGATCCGCGAGGTCAGGAGCGCTCGCCTCGGAGCTGAGCTGGAGGGTAAGGGGGGTCGGGGGCTCCGGCCTCGGTCCCCCGGCCGCCAGGGCGGCCAGCTGGGTGAGGCCGTCCAGGGCGATCACCTCGATGCCGTCGACCAGCGCCGCCTCCGGGCCGTTCCCCGCCGGGACGACGACCGTCTCCTCGCCGAGCTCCCGCGCTGCCTCGGCGATCGCCAAGGCTCCCGGGACGGAGCGGATCGAGCCGTCGAGCGCCAGCTCCCCGACCATCGCCGGCGGGTGCCGGTCGGCCCACTCCAACTGCTCGGAGGCGATGAGGAGCGCCGCCGCGATCGCCAGGTCCAACCCCGGGCCCGCCTTGCGCAGGCTCGCCGGGGCCAGGTTGGCGACGATCCGCTGCAGAGGGAACTGGTGGCCGCAGTTCGTGAGCGCCGCCCGCACACGCTCGCGGGACTCCCTCACCGCGGCATCGGGCAGGCCGACCACCTGGAAGGCAGGCAGGCCGCGGTGGACGTCGACCTCGACCCGGACCGGCCGGGCCGCGATCCCGTCGAGCGTGAAGGTCCTGACCGCAGCGAGCATGGCCGAACGCTCGCCTCCCGCGGCGCGCGCGTGGCACGCCGACTGTCAGAAATTCGTCACTTCTTGCGAGCCACGGGTGCGCCCCGCCGCCCTAGCGTCGTGGCTATGACCGAAGCCCGCCGAAATCTCGGCCGCCGCGCCGAGGATCTCGTCGCCGCCCGGCTCGCCGCGGCGGGCTGGAGCATCGTCGAGCGCAACGCCCGCACCCGCTTCGGAGAGCTCGACATCGTGGCGCTCGACGGGGCGGCGCTGGTCTTCGTCGAGGTGAAGGCGGGCCGGGAGGGCTCGGCCTTCGGCCCGGAGCGCCCCGTGCTGGCCGTGGACGCGCGCAAGCGAAGGCGCCTGCGCAGCCTCGCCGCCGCCTGGATGGGCGAACGTTGCCTCCGCCGCCGCTACGAGGAGATCCGAATCGACGCCATCGGCGTCACCTTCGACCGAGCGGGTCGGCCGATCGACGTCGAGCACATCCGCGGCGCCGCCTAGCCCGTCGCTTCCATGGCTGCCAGCTCGAGCTGCGAATAGGCGACCGACTGGAAGGAGCGGCGGTGCAGGGGCGAGATTCCCAGCCGTTCGATCGCATCCCGGTGCTCCGGCGTCGAGTAGCCGACGTGCTCCTCGAATCCCCAGCCGCGGTGCTCGCTCGCCACGCTTCGCATGTAGCGGTCGCGGGTCACCTTGGCCAACACCGAGGCGGCGGCGATCGCGGCGCTGGTCCCGTCGCCGCCGATCACCGCGCGGTGGGGAACGGCGCAGGCGCGTAGCGAGAAGCCGTCGACGAGGCAGGCAGCGTCCCCGGGTGCCAGCCGCTCCAGGGCGCTCGCCAACGCCTCGATATTGGTCACGTGCAGGCCCCGGTCGTCGATCCCCCGCACGCTGCGCACGACGACGCTCGCCCTGCTCGCCGCGCGCAGCACCGCAGGGTAGAGCTGCTCTCGCTGCGCGGGGCTCATCTGCTTGGAGTCGTGGAGCCCCGCCAGGGCCCGCCGATCGGAGCGCGAGAGGGCCTCGTAGTCGATCAGCACCGCGGCCGCCACCAGCGGGCCCGCCAGGCACCCCCTGCCCGCCTCGTCGGCGCCTGCGACCAGGCGGCTTCCCAGGCTGCGGTCGAAGGTGAAGAGCCGCTGCGTTCGCGCCAGCATGCGGCGCCGGGTCTTGCCCCGGCCCTTAGAAGATCCCGACCCGGTCGGGCGGCCAGTAGGTGAGGAAGGCCTTGCCGATGATCCACTCGCGCGGGACCGGTCCCCAGAACCGGCTGTCATCGCTCGCTCCACGGTTGTCGCCCATCATGAAGTAATGATCGGGTGGAATGGTGATCGGTTTGGTGAGGTCGCAGCCGCCCCCGTTGCCGCAGGGCATGATGAAGGACTCGTCGGTCTTCTCGACGCCGTTCACCACGGGATGCCCGTTGCGGATGCTTAGGGTGTCGCCGGGGCCGGCGACGATCCGCTTGATGAAGTTCTGGTCCGACCTCTCGGAGGTTGGCCTGGCGCACGGTTGCCGGGGCCGCCGCACCACCCCGCACTGGCCGCCGTTGTCGGCACCGACCGGAGGGTGGAAGACGACGATGTCACCGATCCCGGGATCGGCGAGGTGGTAGAGGAAGCGATTGACCAGTACCCGCTGACCGACGTCGAGCGTCGGCTCCATGGACCGGGACGGGATCTGGTAGGGCTTCACGACCCAAGCCTGCAGCGCCAGCGCGAAGCCGAGCGCGAGCGCGACGATGACGACGAGCTCGGCGAGAGCGCCCGCCCTGCTCTGCGCCTTGGGAATCCGGGGGGTCAGGCCCGGTCCCCGTCGGAGTCGCTGGACTCCTCGTCGGAGGCCTCATCTCCGGCGTCCCCGGACTCCGGCGCCTCCGCTCCCTCGTCGGCCTCGGCCTCCGCAACGGTCTCCTCGGGCTCGGCCTCCGCAACGGTCTCCTCGGCCTCTTCCGGCTCGGCGGCGGGTTCTGCCGCCGTCGCCTCGCCCTCTGGCTGATCCGCAGGCGTCTCCTCCGCGGCCTCAGACGCCTGCGCCTCTGCCTCCTCGGCCTCCTCCACGGTGACGCCCTCGGCATCGACGGCCTCCGGCTCCTCGGCGGCCGGGGTGGAGATCAGCTCCTCGTCGATCCCCCAGCGCCGCTCGGCAACGCGCGCCGCCTTGCCGACCCGGCCCCTGAGGTAATAGAGCTTGGCCCGGCGGACGTCGCCGCGCGCCGCGATCTCCAGCTTCTCGATCTTTGGGGAATGCAGCGGAAAGATGCGCTCGACTCCCACCCCGAATGACTGTTTGCGAACGGTGAAGGTCTCGCGTGCTCCTGAGCCCTGGCGCCGCAGCACGATCCCCTCGAAGACCTGGGTGCGGCGACGGTTGCCCTCGACCACCTGGAAGTGGACGCGAACCCGGTCGCCGGGCCCGAATTTCGGCAGGCCCTGCCGCTGCTGGCGACGCTCGATGCTGTCAATGACGCTGCTCATGAGAAAACCGCCGGAGCCGAGGGTCGGCGCCGCGCGGTTGCGGAATCGTACCTACTCGGCGCCGCGATCGAACTTCTCGGCCCGCTCCCGACTCTGAGCGGCCCGCCAGCCGCGAACCCGCTCGTGGTCGCCGGAGAGCAGGACCTCGGGCACCTCCCACCCCCGGTAGGTCGCAGGGCGGGTGTAGTGGGGGTACTCCGGGGCACCCTCCAGCACCCTGCTGAAGGACTCCTCTACGGCGCTGTCCTCGTGCCCGAGCGCGCCCGGCAGCTTGCGCAACACGACGTCGGCCACCACCATCGCGGGCAGCTCGCCGCCCGCCAGCACGTAGCGGCCGATCGAGACCTCGTCGTCGGCGAGATGCTCGTGGACCCGCTCGTCGAAACCCTCGTAGCGCCCGCAGAGCAGCGCCACGTGAGGCTCCCGTGTCAGTTCGTCCGCGATCTCGTCGTCGAGCAGGCGCCCGGTCGGCGACAGCAGCACGATCCTCGGCCGCTCCCCCTCGCCATACGCGGCCTCGAGGGCGGCGTCGACGACGTCCACGCGCAGCACCATCCCGGCTCCCCCGCCGTAGGGGGCATCGTCTACCTGCCCCGCGCTGAGCGGCGTCGTGTCCCGGTAGTTGAAGAGCCGAAGCTCGTTGCCCTGCTCCAGCGCATTCTGCACCGACCGCTGCGACCGGAACCAGTCGAAGGCCTCGGGGAACAGGGTGAAGATGTCGAGCTTCAATCGAGGATGTCGACGATCACCCGGCGGTCGAGCCGCACGGCGGCGGCCTTGGCGATCGTTCGGATCGCGTTGGCGACGCGACCGCCTTTGCCGATCACGCGGCCGAGGTCATCCTCGGCGACGGTGATCTCGTAGACCAGGTCGCCTTCCTCTTCCAACTCCTCGACCTCCACGGCCTCGGGGTTCTCGACAAGCGCCCTGACCAGAAACTCGAGGAGCTCGGTCATGGATCTGGAGCCTAGCTGCCTGAGGCGGCGATGCCCTTGGTCCGCAACAGGTGGGCGACGGTCTCCGAGGGCTGCGCGCCGTGCTCGAGCCAGTGGCGCGCGCGCTCCTCGTCGAGCTCGATCGTCGAAGGCTCCGTCTGCGGGTTGTAGCGGCCGATCGTCTCGATCGTGCGCCCGTCACGCGGCGAGCGCTTGTCCGCCACGACGATCCGCCAGATCGGGTTCTTCTTCGAACCGACCCGTCTCAGTCTGATTCTCACTGCCATAGGCCGCGAGAGGTTAGCGCCTGCGGACCCTCGGGCGCGGCTGGCCCATCTGGGCAAGCTGCTGTGGGTCGGGCATCTTGCCGGACATCATCTGGCGCATCAGTTTGCGCATCTGGTCGAACTGCTTGACCAGCTGGTTGACGTGCTGGACCCGGGTGCCCGACCCGGCGGCGATCCGCTTGCGGCGCGAGCCGTTGATCACGCCCGGGTTGGCGCGCTCTTCGGGTGTCATCGAGAGGATGATCGCCTCGACGCGGTCGAGCTCCCCCTCGTCGACGTCTACCCCCTTCAGCTGCTTCATCGCCCCCATCCCCGGCAGCATCCCGATCAGGCCGCTTAGGGGCCCCATCTTGCGCACCTGCCGCATCTGCTGGAGGAAGTCCTCGAACGTGAAGCGGTCGCTTTCCAGCTTCTTCTGCAGGTCTTCGGCCTGGCGCTCGTCGACCTGCTGCTCGGCTTTCTCGATCAGGCTCAGCACGTCGCCCATGCCGAGGATGCGCGAGGACATCCGGTCCGGGTGGAAGACCTCGAAGGCATCGAGCTTCTCGCCGGTCGATGCGAAGAGGATCGGCTTTCCGGTCACGGCCTTGACCGAGAGGGCGGCGCCGCCGCGGGCGTCGCCGTCGAGCTTGGTCATCACCACGCCGTCGAACTCGGCCGCCTCGGCGAAGGACTCGGCGACGGAGACCGCGTCCTGGCCCTTCATCGCGTCGACGACGAGCAAGACGTCGTGGGGCTTCACCCGCTTGCGGATCCGGGCCAGCTCGTCCATCAGTTCCTCGTCGATATGGAGGCGGCCCGCGGTGTCGACGATCAGCGCGTCCCGCTCCTCCTCGCGGGCCCTGTCGAGGGCCCAGGCCGCGATCTCGACCGGGTCGGCCTCCGTCCCCTGCTCGTAGACGTGCGCACCTGCCCTCTCCCCCACCGTCACCAGCTGCTCCACCGCCGCCGGCCGGTAGACGTCGCATGCGGCGAGGGCCACGTCCTTTCCGTCCTCGGCGAGGTGCTTCGCCAGCTTTGCGCAGGCAGTCGTCTTTCCCGAGCCCTGGAGGCCGGCCATGAGGATCACGGTCGGCCCGCTCGAGGCGAAGGCAAGCTCGCGGTCGGTCCCGCCCATCAGGCCCGTCAGCTCCTCGTCGACGATCTTCACCACCTGCTGGCCGGGATCGAGGCTCTCCAGCACCTCGGCGCCCAGGCAGCGCTCCTTCAGCGCCTTGGTGAAGCCTTTGACGACCTTGAAGTTGACGTCGGCCTCGAGCAGGGCGAGGCGGATCTCGCGCATCGCCGCGTCGACGTCGCCCTCATTGAGCTTGCCGCGGGAGCGGACCTCGGAGAGCGTCGCCTGCAACCGGTCGGAAAGCTGGTCGAACACGGTCGCCTAGCTTAGACGGGAGTCAGCGGCGGCTGATCACGAAGCCGACCGCGCGCGGCGCGGAGCGCTTTCCGGAGCGGTCGATCGCCACCGCGCGGAGCCTGTACCGGCCGGGGCGCAGCTTCTTGCGGCCGATCCAGCCGCTGAAGAAAAAGCGGTTTGCGCCCCGCTTCCCCGCGTGCCTGAAGGCGCCGCGGCGTCGCAACCGCACACACCGTTTCGCGCTCCGCCGGCGAAGCCGCCGTGTCGGCTTCACGCAGCGCACCCTGCCGCGCACGCGCACGCGGAGCCCCGGGAGGCGCCGGTGGACGACGAACCGCACCGTCGCCGGCTCGGAGAGCCGGTAGCCGACCCGTGTCCCGACCCGGCTCCTCTTGCGCCGGGACGCCAGCGCGGTACGCGAGGGGCGCCTCGGAGTGGCGCGGAATCGCTTTCGGGAGAGGGTGAGGCGCCCGAGTCGGGGAGCGGGGCCTTGATCGGCGCCCCGCCCTTTGCCTTTGCCACGTTTACCCGGGCGCTCGTCGGGGATCACCGGCGCCGGCTCGATCGCGGTGGTTCCGGCTGCCTGGCTGAGGTTGCCGAACTCGTCCGCGACGGAGACCTCGACGGGATAGGTGCCGGGCGCGTCGTAGGTGTGCGCGGTGGAGTCGCCATCGGCGCTCGCGCCGTCGCCGAACTGCCATTCAGCCGGTTCGGTCGAAGACCAGGCGTCGAGCGGCGAGACCGAGAACGGAGTGGGTGTGCCGGCAACGCCGGCGGCGGGAATCGAGAGGTCCTGCAATGCGGGTGCCGCCGCATCGAATGCGACGATCCTCGCCTCCGAGGGAAGGGGGCTGCTCATGTAGAGCGCGACCAGCGTGTGGCCGTCAGCGTCACTCGAGATGCCCGATGGCGCGGTCTGCTCGACCGGATCAGAGAGCGGCACCTCGGACGAGAAGAAGTTGGAGCCCGGGGAGCGAACCGAAGCCATCGTCCTGTACGGCATTGGGGAAGGGAGGTCGCTCCAGGTGACGATGTTGCGGCCGTCGCGGTCGATGGCTACGAACAGATGGTCGCGGTTGATTTTGGTGATCAACGAGACGTTTTTCGATTGGCCGAAGTCTTCGTCTTCCGGTTCGCGGTACTTGGCGCTCACCGTCCGTTTCGTCCCGGATTCGCTGACGGTGATCCAAGCGACGAGGAGACGCCCCTCGTCGTCGGCGGCGATCGCCGGTTTTTCGACCGCTTCGGCGGCTGTGATCAGCATTTCCCGGTCGGGGCTTCCGCTTGGATCGAGGCTGCCGAAGATCACTTCCTTGTTGCCCGCGTCCTTCCACACGGCATAGAGCGATCCGTCGGGGCCCATCGCCGCCCTGGCGGTATCGGCGACCGCTGGTTTTTCTTCGTCGTTGAGGAGCTCCGGCGTCGTCCAGATGCCCGGACCGGTTCGGCGGCTGGCGTAGACGTCGTTCTCCCCTTCGTCGATCACGTCGAAGACGATCCCGGCGTCGCCGACGCCGTTGGTGGCGATCTCAGGTCGAAAGCCCTCGGTTCCCGCCGGCGGCTCGAGCGGAATCGCCGACGCTGGGGGCCCGCCGCTCGGATCTTCGGAGACGAAGATCTTCCGGTCGGCGCTGGAATCGGCCCCAAAGGCGATGATCGCCGTCCCATTTGAGTCGACAGCAACGGCCGGCGCTGAAGGGCCGATCGAGGTGTAGGCCCCCGAGATTTCGGCGGGG
>DASUUD010000136.1:0-4175 GCA_036374255.1 Solirubrobacterales bacterium
AAGGAGACGATGAGGATGACAATCACGACCAGGGTGAAGATCCTGGCTCCGGTGATCGCGCTCGCTTTCTGCCTGTTCGCCGCCGAGGCCGCGGTCGCTGCCTATCCCGGCGCCTCCAACGGACAGATCGCATTCTTCAGCGACCGCGACCCGCTGGGCAGCGGCAACACCCAGATCTTCGTCATGGGCCCCCTGGGGCAGAACCCGACCAACGTCTCCCCCAACCCGGACAACGACGAAGACCCCTCCTTCTCGCCGGACGGCAGGCGGATCGTCTTCTCCGGCGACCCGGACATCGGCAACGACGAGCTTTACGTGATGGACGCCGATGGCAGCAATCGCAGGCGCCTGACGCGGACCGACAGCGACGAGACCGATCCGGCCTTCTCCCCGGACGGGTCCAGGATCGCCTTCGTCTCCTTCACGAATGGAAGCCTCGGCAGCGAGATCCACCTGATGGACGCGGACGGCGGCAACCGGGTCAGGCTGCTGTACCCGCCCGGCAAAGGCTTCGTCACCAACGTCGACCCGGCCTGGTCGCCCGACGGCACGCGGATCGCCTTCAGCCGGGATGTGGCCGGTGGCACGGACGTCTGGGTCATTGACCTGGCGAGCGGCGCCGAGACCCGCCTCACCAGCAGCCCGGAGCTGGAGAGCGAACCCGACTGGTCCTCGGACAGCAGCCGTATCGCCTACGTCAGCGACCCCTTCGTGCTCGGCGATACGACGCTGTTCAGCAATCCGGACATCTGGACCATGAGTCCGGACGGCAGCGGCAAGGTGCGCCTCACCAGCCACCGCTGGGCCGACACCAACCCCGCCTATTCCCCCGACGGCTCCGAGATCGCCTTTACGCGTCGACGGCCCCAAGCCGATCCGCAGGTGATCTTCAACTTCCCAGGCGACATATATCTGATGAACGCCGACGGCTCGGATCAGGACAACCTGATGGGCGGTCCGGCGAGCGGCACCCTGAGCGACGCGGAAGCAAATGACGACGGACCAAGCTGGCAGCCCCTAGGGCCGGGGGCCGACCGGGTCGACCCCTCCTTCGCGGGTACCGTCTTCGTGCCTGCGGTCGTGCCCATCCTCTCCCAGCCGACCCGAGCCGTGACCTCGGCCCGGCGCCGCCGCGGCGCGATCCGCTTCCGCCTCTCCGAGAGGGCGAGCGCGAAGCTCGCCGTCGAAAGCAGGCGCCGGGGCAGGAAGGTGAAGAGCAGGCGGGGCACGCGCTGCGTGCCCACCCGGAGGCGGGTCGCCAGGCGCAAGCGCTGCACGGTGCGCAACCTCCACGGCTGGATCGTGCGACGCGCAAAGCGCGGCCGCAATCGGGTCCTCTTCACCGGTCGTCTCGGTCGCAGGCCGCTGAAGCCCGGCCGCTACCTGATCAGGGCGGGCGCACTCGATCGCACCGCGAACCCGGCCCGCCAGAAGCTGAGCCGCAGCTTCAGGGTTGTGCGGTAAGGCCGCTGCTAGCGTGGGATCGTTGAGGCGACCGAAGGGAAGATTCATCGCCGGGATGGGCGCCGCAGGAGTCTGGCTGCTCACGGCGGTCGCGGGCGGGTCGGCGCAGGCGGCGGAGCCGGGCACGCCGATTCAGCTCTCCCCCCCGAACGCCTGCTTCGCGAACCTCGCGATCGGGGGTTGCACGGCCGACCCGTTCGGAACCTTCCTCCGCCCGCTGGGAGTCGATGTGGCCCCGGACGGCAGAGACGTCTATGTGGCGAACCAGTCGAGAAACATCGGGCACTTTCGCCGCGACCCGGCGACCAACGCGCTCACGCCGGCGGGCGAATTCTCGGCCGCCGGGAGCTTCGAACTCCATCGGGTCGTTGTTGCTCCGAACGGCGCCCTGGCGCTTTCGGCCGGGGGCTCCACGTCAGGAGACGGTCGCATCGAGGCCTTCACCCGGAACCCGGCGAGCGGCGGGCTGACCCCGCTGGGCTGTGCCGATGAGGCCGGGGCGGGTGTCTGCGTTGACGCCGACGGCCTCGGCGGCGCCGAGGGCCTGGCGCTTGCGCCTTCCGGCCCCGGCATCTATGTGGCGGCCTCGTACGGCGGGCCCAGCGACGAAGGGTCGGTGGCGGCGCTGGCCCTGAACACGTCTAGCGGCGCCTTCAGCCAGCTGCGCTGCATCGCCGCGATCGACGCGCCCAGCGGCAAATGCAGCGAACAGTCCGGCAACGAGCCGGTGCTCGGTCGTGCCGCCGCCGCCGCCGTCTCACCGGATGGCCGCCACGTTTACTTCGGCGGTTTCGCAGGACTGGTCGGCTACAACCGCGACCCGAACAGCGGCGACCTCGTCAGCGAGGCCGACTGCCTGAAACGGGGCGCCGGCGAACCGCTCTGCCCGCAGGAGACGCGGCTCCCGATCGTCACCGACATGGCCTTCTCACCTGACGGCGAGTTCCTCCTTGCGAGTGGGGAAGCGGTGCTCACGGTGCTCGACCGCAACCCCCTGAGCGGGGCGCTCACCGTGATCGATTGCTTCAGGAGGCCCTCCTCGGCCTCGGCCTGCCCTCCGCTTGAAGGCTTCCAGGGAGCCTCCGGGATCGCGACGAGCCCCGACGGCACGGTGGTCTACACAACCGGCAACCCGGTCACCGACGGTCAGCTGCGTGCCTTTCACTTCGATCCGGCGTCCGGCAGGCTCACGAGCTTCGCCTGCGTGGCCTTCACCGGCACAGGCGGCTGCGCGCCCGGGGCCGGCCTGCTCCGCGCCTTCGCCGTGGACGTCAGTGATGATGGACGCGGGCTCTACGTCGGCTCCTACGAGGGCACCGGCACGGGCGACTTCGGTGCGCTGGCGGCGTTCCGCATCGAACAGCCGCTCGCGCCTCCGCCGTCCCCTCCGGCCGACACCACGGTCACCGTCCGGCTGCTCGGCAAACGGCTGCCGGTAAATCGACGCGGCTTCACCCGTTTGCGCATCCGGTGTCCGGCCGGCGAGCAATCGCCTCCCTGCTCCGGACGGGTGACGGTCAGGACCCGCGCCAGGGTGAGCTTTGGCGGTGCCCGTTCCTCAAAGCGCCGCCGCGTGGTCCTCGCCGGGGCGGGCTTTCGGATCGCCGCCGGGAGGACGCAGGCGGTGAGGTTGCGGCTCGCAAGGGGCAAGCACCGTCTGCTGCGCCGCAACCGGCGGGCACGCCGGGTAGTCGCGATCGCCAGAGTGAGTGACGCCGCGGGCAACCGCCGCACCGTGCGCAAGGGGTTAAGGGCGACGTTCAAGAGTCGGGCGAAGAAGAAGCGCGGGACCTAGCGCTCCGGGCGGAGGCCTCGCAAAAGATCCCTTCTCCTGCTGCGGGATTCCGCAGAGCGGCCGAGCCTGTTGGACGGTCAGTCGATCACGAAGCCGATCAGCACCAGGTTCACGCGGCCCCGCGGCGAGATGTCGAACACCGTCACCCGCTCGCCGGCCCGGAAGCGGCCCCTGAAGCAGGTGTGGACGCGGAACTGGCTGCGGCAGCGAACCCCGCGGACGCCCCGCTTCACGGCGCCGACCGTGGAGCCGATGCCGACCCCGCTGCGGGTCCGCTCGCCCGGATCGCGGGTGTTGATCGTGACCACCCGGGCGTTGCGCCGGAAGCCGCCGAAGAGGGCGCGGGTGCGCCCGTAGCGGACCATCCGCTGCCGCCCGATGATCTCGTTGCGGACCAGCCGCTCGCCGTCGGGCTTGCCCTTCGCGGTGACGATCTGGGCCCGGGTCATGTTGAGCTTGATCCCGGCGATCCCCCGCTGCGGCAGGATCAGGGCGCCGGCGGGTGGAGCCAGCAGGAACCCGGCGCAGCAGAGGAGAAGTACGGGAAGCGCGATCTGCGCGGCTCGACTCCTCGCGGCATCTACCACGGTTGTGATGCTACTCGCCGAGCAGCACGCTGCGAGACTGTCCGTAATTGCGGTTCGGCTGTTTCAGTTAAATGGGTAATGCGCTCACTCATTGGAGGGGGATCGATGAGAACCATGCCCGTCCGTATTCCGTCGTCGGTCGTGCTGGCGGCGGTCGTTCTCGCCCTGTCGATCTCGACCGCGCCCGCCGCCGCCGCCCCCGGCGACCTCGACCCGAGCTTCGGGTCGGGCGGCCGCGCCTCCCTCGATCTCAACAACGGAGATTTCGGCTTCACCGGTGCGCTCGCCCCGGACGGTGCGGTCGTCATCGCCGGTGACACCGACTGGGT
>DASUUD010000137.1:0-2425 GCA_036374255.1 Solirubrobacterales bacterium
CGCGGCGGCGCTCCAGGGGCTGCTCGCCGACGAGTCCGCAAAACGCGCCCTGGCTGAGGGTGCGGCCCGTGCGGCCGATGGCCCCTACTCCTGGGACGAGGCGGCACGCCGCACGCTCGACCTCTATCGGGAGCTGATCGGCCGGTAGGGCGCCGATAATCGCGCCATGCTCGAGGCCCTCTTCTGGATCTGTGCCGGGTTGATCCTCTACGCGCACCTCGGCTACCCGCTCGTGCTGCGGCTTCTGATCGCCCTGCGCCGCCGTCCCACCCTGGAGCGGCCGGGGACATGGGAGGAGCTGCCGCGCGTCTCGCTGATCGTCGCCGCCCACGACGAGGAGGAGGTGATCGCCGCCAAGGTCGAGGAGGCGCGGGCGCTCGACTACCCGCGCGAGCGGCTGGAGGTGATCGTCGCCTCCGACGGCTCGACCGACTCCACCGCGGAGCGGGCGCGGGCCGCCGGCGCCGACCTCGTGTTGGACCTGCCTCGCGGCGGCAAGCTCGTCGCTCAGAACGCGGCCGCCGACCGCGCCTCGGGTGAGATTCTCGCCTTCTCCGACGCCAACAGCGCCTGGGCGCGGGATGCGCTGCGACACCTGGTCGAGCCGTTCGCCGACCCGGCGGTCGGCTACGCCTGCGGTCAGGTCCGCTTCCTCGACTCCGGGGGCGGCAACCTCGAGGGCGCCTACTGGCGCTACGAGATGGCCGTCCGGGAGATGGAGTCGGGGCTCGCCGGGATCACGGCCGGCAACGGGGCGATCTACGCCGTCCGCCGCAGCGCCTATTCGCCGCTGCCGCCCTCCGCCAGCCACGACCTCTCCTTTCCGTTCCTGCTCGCGAAGCGCGGCCTGCGCTCGCTCTACGTTCCCTGGGCGCGGGCGGAGGAGAAGATGGTCCCCTCCGTGGAGGGCGAGTTCGCCCGCAAACGCCGGATGATGGTCGGGCTCTGGGACATCCTGGTCGGCGAAGGGATGCTCCGCCCGGCCGGCTACCGGCCGCTGTATGCGTTCGAGCTCGCCTCCCATCGCGTGCTCCGCTACCTGACGCCGTTCCTCCACCTGATCGCCCTCGGGGTCAACGTCGCCCTGCTCGGCGAGGGCTGGGTCTACACGCTCACCCTGGCCCTGCAGCTCGCGATCCTCGCCGGTGCGATCCTCGCCGGGGCGCTGCCGCTCGCCCCGTTCCGCGTCGCCCGCTACTACGTCCTCACCACGGCCTCGATCGCCCTCGGGCTATGGGACCGGCTCCGCGGGGGAGCCCCCGGCGCCTGGGAGAAGGCGGCGGGGACCCGGTAGAGATCGAATGCCGAGAGCCTTCGACATCCTCGCCGCCTCTCTTGGACTTCTCCTTCTCTCGCCGCTGCTGCTGCTGGCCACCCTCGCGATCCGGTTGAGCGGGCCCGGCCCGGTGATCTACCGGCAGCGGCGGATCGGCCTCGGCGGACGCGAGTTCGAGCTGCTCAAGCTGCGCACGATGGTCCCCGGCTCCGACCCGGTCGGGGTCGGCACCGTCGTCACCCGGGACGACCCCCGCGTCACCGGGGTCGGGCGGATCCTGCGCCGCACCTCGCTCGACGAGCTGCCGAACCTGATCAACGTCCTGCGCGGCGAGATGGCGATCGTCGGCCCGCGCCCGACGATTCCCGCCCAGGTGAGCGCCTACACCCCCCGTCAGCACCGCCGCCACGAGGTCCGTCCCGGCATCACGGGCTGGGCGCAGGTTCAGGGGAGAGCCGGCATTCCCTGGGAGGAGCGGATCGAGCTCGACATCGAATACGTCGAACGCCGCAGTCCCAGGCTCGACCTTCGCATCATCGGCCGGACGGTGCTGCTGCTGGTCACCGGCCGCGGCCTATCGCCCGACTGAGCGCCCGCGCCGGTTAGGGTGTCGGCGGTCGTGAGCGAGGGACCGGAAGTCAAGCTGCGCCGCTTCGAGCCGGCCGACGCGGGGGCGGTCCACCGCTGGTTCAACAACCCCGAGGCGACGCGGACGCTGATGGAGCGCCGCGACGGCTTCTCGCTCGAGGACGCCGAAGGCTGGGTCGAGCGGGCGATGGACGACAGCGGCGAGGACCGCAAGTACGCGATCGTCGTCGAGGGCCATTCGGAGCCGGTCGGCTTCACGGCGCTCTACGGCCTCTTCCGCCAGACGGCCCCGGAGCTGGGAGCGCTGATCGGTGACGAGGTGCGCGGCAGGGGCGTCGGCCGGCGGGCCGAGGCGCTGACGATCGCCAAGGCCTTCGACGAGTTCGGCGCCCACCGCGTCTACGGGCGAATCCCCGCCGACAACGAGGCCGCCAAGCGCGTGGTGACCAGCCTCGGCTGGAAGCACGAGGGCACGATGCGCGGCCACCTGCGGCGCGGTGAGGCAACCCTCGACTGCGAGCTGTGGGGAGTGCTGCCGGACGAGTTCCGCTCCGCCGCCGC
>DASUUD010000138.1:0-5135 GCA_036374255.1 Solirubrobacterales bacterium
ATGATCGGGATCATGAAGGACGGGATGGGCGTCGGGCTGGCGGCGACGCAGCTCGGCATCCTGCGTCGGGTCCTGGTCTTCCAGGCGGCGCGCGACGGCGAGCCCACCGCGCTGATCAACCCGGCCGTCGAGTGGCTCTCCGAGGAGTCGGCCGTGGCCGAAGAGGGGTGCCTCAGCCTGCCCGGGGTGACGGTCGACGTCGAGCGCCCCCTGCATGCGCGATTCGGCGGGCTCGACCTGGACGGCGAGCCGGTGACACTGGAGGCATCCGGGTTGGAGGCCCGAGTGCTCCAGCATGAGATCGATCACCTCGACGGGGTGCTGATCCTCGACCGGGCGCCACGCGAGCAGCGCAAGGGCGCCCTGCGGGCGCTGCGCGAGGGTGACATCTACAGCCCCCCGAGCGAGGAGGGCGACGCCGCCCGCGACGAAGCCGAGCATCGCGAGCCCCGAACCGAGGCGTGAGAACAGCATTCCTCGGCACCTCCGCATTCGCCGCAGCGGTGCTACGGCGGCTCGCCGACTCTCGCCATCGCCCGCTTCTCGTCGTCACCCCCCCCGACCGGCCGAGGGGCCGCGGGCGGCGGACCCAACAGCCGCCGGCCGCCGAGGCCGCCGCTGAGCTGGGCATCCCGCTGGAGCAGACGGAAAGCGTCAACGACCCCTCCGCGCTGGAGCGGATTCGCGCGGTTCGTCCCGAGGCGGTCGTCGTCTGCGCATTCGGCCAGCTGATCCGCGAGCCGCTGCTCTCGGAGTTTCCGCTGCTCAACCTGCATCCGTCGCTGCTGCCGCGATGGCGAGGCGCTGCGCCGATCGAGCGGGCGATCATGGCCGGTGACGAGAAGACGGGGGTGAGCGTGATGCGCGTCACCGCCGGCCTCGATTCGGGTCCCGTCGCCCTGCGCGAGGAGATCGACCTGAGCCCCGAGGACGACTTCGAGTCGCTCTCGGCAAGGCTCGAGGAGCTGGGGGGAGAGCTGCTGGTCAGGGCTCTGGACCTGCAGGAGGAGGGGAGGCTGAGCTTCGAGGATCAGGACGAGGAGGCCGCGACCTACGCGGAGAAGATCGACCCGGAGGAGCGCCGGCTCGATCCGAGGCGGCCCGCGACCGAGCTCGCCCGCACGGTTCGCGCCCTGACCCCGCACATCGGCACCTACCTGGAGACCGACAGCGGCAAGCGCCTCGGGGTGCGGAGTGCGCGGGCGGTCGACGTTGGCGTCAGGGCGGGAGAGATCCGCGCGGAGTGGGGGGCACTGCTGCTCGGCTGCGGGCGGGGCGCCCTGCGGCTCGAGGTCGTGCAGCCCGAGGGCGGCAAGCCGATGGCGGCGGACGCCTACCTGCGCGGCCACCCCGTGCCCGTACTGTGACCTCGCCGGCCCGGGCGCTTGCCCTCGACACGGTCCGGGCGACATTCGAGCAGGACGCGTTCACGGAGCGCGCCTTTCGGGAGGCCGCCGATCGGAGCGGGCTGAGGGGCCGGGAGCGCGCCCAGGCGCAGCATCTCGCCTACGGCGCGGTGCAGCGCCGCGCCACGACCGATGCGGCGATCGAGCGCCTCGCCGAGCGACCGCCGAACCGGCTGGATCCCCCGGTTCTCGCCGCGCTGCGGCTCGGCCTCTACGAGCTGCTTTTCTCCGACGCGACCCCCGACCACGCCGCGGTCGACCAGTCGGTGGAGCAGGTCAAGCGGGCCGGCGCCCCACACGCGGCCGGTCTGGTGAACGCGGTGCTGCGCCGCGCCGTGCGGGAGCGCGAGGAGTTGACCGAGGCACTGCTGGGCGACGACTCGACCCCGGAGCGGGCCGCCGTGGCCCACTCCGCGCCGCTCTGGCTGGCGCGGATGTGGTGGGAGGAGATGGGCCCCGAAGACGCCCGCTCGCTGCTGGCGGCCTGCAACCGGCCGGCCGAGGTCGCGCTGCGGGTGAACCCTCTGCGCGGCGATCGCGAGGGGGTGCTGGCGACCTTGCGGGAGGGCGGGATCGACGCCGCGGCGCCCCGGGCGGAGTGGCCCCTGTCCGTTCCTGAGCAGGTGGTCCTCCGGGGACCCGGCGGCGACCTCCTGCCCGAGCTGATCGCCGGGGGCAGGCTGACCCCGCAGAGCCGGGGGTCAGCCGCCGTCGTCGAGGTGCTCGATCCCCGTCCGGGCCAGCACGTCCTCGATCTCTGCGCCGGGCCCGGGATCAAGACCGGCCAGATCGCTGAGCGGATGGAGGATCGCGGCGAGGCGATCTCCGTCGAGCTGGACCCAGCCCGCGCCGCGGAAGTCGCCGGTCAGGCACAGAGGCTCGGGCTGCGCAGCGTCACCGTGATCGAGGTCGACGCGACGGAGACCGGGATGGCGCCGGTGTTCGACCGGGTCCTGGTAGACGCGCCCTGCTCGGACCTCGGCGCGCTCGCCTCCCGGCCCGACGCGCGCTGGCGCAAGTCCCCGCGCGCCGTCGAGCGGCTGGCTGAGATACAGGGACGCATCCTCGGCCGGGCGGCGGAGGCAGTTCGCCCGGGCGGCACCCTTGTCTACGCGACCTGCACCATCTCGCGCCGCGAGAACGAGAACAGGGTCGCCGCGCTGCTGGCCGCCTCCGAAGCAGGGGAGGCGCCATCGCTCTCCGTGGAGGACCTCGGCGCCCGCTCTCCGTCGTTGGCCTCCCACCGTGACGGCCGTTGCCTTCAGATCCGGCCCGACCGCGACGGCACCACCGGTTTCTTCATCTGCCGTCTGAGCAGGGATGATTGACGGATGAACGAAGCGGAACGGGACGAGACCGGGCTTCGCCGCGCACACTGCCCCGCCTGCGGAGAGCCCTGGCTGCGCCCCACCCAGCTCCCGGGCCGCTTCCGCTGCGTGTACTGTCTGCGCCGCTTCGAGCTGGTCTCGCAGTGTCCCAACTGCGGCGAGCACCAGACGATCGCGCGGATGAGCAGCACCGAGGACATGACCTGTCAACTCTGCGGAGATTCCATGCTGAGGCCGGTATGAGTGAGCGGATGGCGGAGCTTGTCGGGGAGCGGCGCGTGGCGCCCTCGATCCTCTCCGCCGACTTCTCGCGGCTCGGCTCCCAGGTCGCCGAGGTGATGGATGCGGGCGCCCGTGTGATCCACGTCGACGTAATGGACGGGCACTTCGTCCCGCCGATCACGATCGGGCCCCTGGTCGCCTCCTCGATCGCAGACCAGGTCCACGCCGCCGGGGGCGCCCTCGACGTCCACCTGATGATCGAGGCGCCCGAGCGGCACATCGAGGCATTCGCCGAGGCGGGAGCCGACTCGATCACCTTTCACGCAGAGGCGACCCCCCACGCCAACCGGACTCTGTCCGCCATCCGCGACCTCGGTTGCCTGGCCGGTGTCGCGATCAATCCCGGCACACCGGTCGAGGCGGTCGCAGAGTTGCGCGGCCACGCCGACATCGCCCTCTGCATGACGGTGAACCCGGGCTGGGGCGGCCAGGCGTTCATCGAAGGCTCGCCGGACAAGGTGTCACGACTGGCGCCGCTCGTCGGCGGAGCCAGGATCGAGGTCGACGGAGGCATCGACGCCGCGACCGCGGGCTCGGTGGCGGACGCCGGGGCCTCGCTCTTCGTCGCCGGCTCGGCGGTCTTCCGCGCCGCGGACCCCGCCGCCGCCTACACCGAGATAGCCGACGCGGCCGGCGCCGTCTAGGTCGTCTGGCCTCGGGGCATCGGGACGACCAGGGCGCCCGCGACCTCCTGCCACCAGGCTCGCTCGGCGGGGTCGGCCCCGCTGCGCGCCGCCCGCCGCTCGCACCAGCGGGCCAGCACCTGCCGTCCGCCAACCGCCACGACCCGCTCGGTGGTCACCGCGTAGCGGCCGTCGGCAAGGGCGACCAGGGCGCTCTGGCGGTCGCGCCGGCTGCGCAGCACCGCGACCACCGGGACGCCGCCGACCTCGCCGGGTTCGGAGGGATCCGAGATGTCAGCGGCCGGCCCAACCGAGAAAACCTGCGAGGCGGCACGGGGAGGGAGCAGGGGTGGCGGCGGTGTGCCGATCGGGCCCTCGTGCCAGCGCGTGGTCAACTGCTCGACCTCCTCGCGCAGCTCGCTGCGCACCAGGATGTGCAGCTCATCTCCCTCCTGAAGCTCGGACGAGCCCCGCGGCGGCAGCGCCCGGCCCTCCCGGACGATCACGTTGACCAGCGCTTCGCGGGGCAGGCCCAGTTCACGCACCCGATGGCCGGCAGCCGCGGCTCCCGGCCGAAGCCGGTAGGCGATCACGTCTCCGCCCATGCGCCTGATCCGCCCCGACTCGAGCAGGCGGCGAGGCAGGGCCGGGACTTCGGTGGTCAGCTCGAGCCGGTCGGCCAGGGGCTCGAAGGTGGCGCCCTGGATCAGGGTCGAGGTGACGACCACGAAGAAGACGATCGAGAACAGCTCCTCCCCCGCGGCGACGCCGGCCACGACCGGAAAGGTGGCGAGCCAGATCGGGGTGGCGCCGCGAAGCCCGGCCCAGCCGATCATCGCGCGCTCCCGCGCACCGAGCGGAGCGAATATCGTCGAGACGAAGGCCGCGAGGGGCCGCGCAACGAGGATCAGCACCGCCGAGATCGCGAGGCCCTCGGGGGCGATTTCGATCAGAGCGTTGGGGAAGACGAGCAGCCCGAGCAGGATGAACAGGCCGATCTGGGCCACCCAGCCGACGCCCTCGTGGAAGGCGACGATCGTGCGCCGGGCGGGGATGCCGCCGCTGCCGAGCGCGAGCGCGGTCAGGTAGGTGGAGAGGAAGCCCGAGCCGTGGGCGACCTCGGCGAGGCCGTAGGCGATCCCGGCGATCGCGATCGTAGCCACCGGGTAGATGCCGTCGGTGGGAAGCCTGACCCGACTCAGGGCCCTGACCGCGAGGCGACCCAGCAGCAGGCCGATCGCCGCGCCGAGCGCCAGCCTCAGAACCAGCGACCCGGTCATCTCGACGAACCCGTACCCCGGCTCCTGGATCCAGTCGATGAAGCCGATGATCAGCAGCAGGGCGACCGGGTCGTTCATCCCTGACTCCCCCTCAAGGGAGCGGGCCAGCCGTTTCTCCAGGGTCGAGCGGCGCAGCACCGCGAAGATCGCGGCCGAGTCGGTGGCGGCGATCGCCGAGCCCACCAGCATCCCTTCGAGGACGGAGAACTCGAAGAA
>DASUUD010000139.1:0-4595 GCA_036374255.1 Solirubrobacterales bacterium
ATGACGATCGGCGCCCCTTGCTCGGCGGCCAAGCCGGGCAGGCCCTCGCCAAACCGAAGCCGCACCCGCTCCCTGAAGGCCTCGGGGGCGACGCCGCGATGGTGCGCCTGCACCAGCTCGCGCTCCCCCTCGCTCAGCCAGACCTCCGCCGCTTCGGCCGAGGTGATCTCGAGGATCGCGGCGAGGCTGTTGTCGAGGAGCTCGCCGAGGTCGAGCGAGGAGCCAGCCTCGCGGCCGATCGCGACCAGTGCGCCGAGCATCGCGTTGCGCTCGAGGATGCGCCGCTCCAGTCTCTCGACGACGCCGAACACCGCGTAGGAGAAGATGGCGATCCCGGCTGCGACCATGGCCAGCACCACCATCACCTGGGGGAAGTCGTGCAGGGAGGAGAGTCCGGTGTGCAGTAGGTAGTTGAGGCCGGCGATGAAGGCCAGCGGTAGGACGATCGCCAGCCACCTGAGCCGCGTGATGCCGCTGTCGGCACCGGTCTGCACCAAATCAGTATCGCGCAGTCGGGGCCCTCAACTGTGCAGCAGGCACCCCCACAGCGCTCATCAGCTCACGACGCGCCTTGGACCGCCCCCGTTTGTAGTCGAAGACGGCGCTTTGCAGCTCACGCCGTGTCGGCCAGAGGCCGCGGCGGATCAGCTCTTTCAGGGTGGCGAAGAACGACTCGGCGACCGCATTGTCGATGCAGTCACCCCGTGAGCGCCGCGGATAGGCGCCCAGGGGCTCGCCGCTGCGCCACTGCTACCCCGCGGACAGAAGACCCGAGACCGCTGTCTTCGTGTGGCGAGGCGAGAGCACCATCGCGGCTCGGGCGGGGCCTTCCGACCATAATCGTTACGACATGGTGGACGCCAGCGCCGAGCTCAGCCGGGGCCGCGAGTCCTACGCCAAGCACGCGTGGACCGACGCCTATGAGTCGCTCTCGAACGCCGACGCTGCAGGCGTCCTCGGAGCCGCCGACCTCGAGCTGCTCGCGGGGGCGGCTTACATGCTCGGCCGCGACGAGGAGAACGTGAGGATTCTAGAGCGGGCGCATCAATCTCATCTTGACGCCGGCGACGGGCTGCGCGCCGCTGGGTGTGCCGTCTGGATCGGGATGCACCTGGCGACGACCGGCAACCTCGCCCCGGCCACCGGGTGGTTCGGGCGCGCCCGGCGTCTCGTCGGCCGCGAGGAGGGCGACTGCGTCGAGCGCGGGTATCTGCTGCTGCCGCTCGCGTTCCAACAGGAGGCCGGCGGCGACTGGGAGGCGGCCGTCGCCAGCCTGGTCGACGCCGCGGCGATCGCAGAGCGATTCGCCGAGCGCGACCTGTTCGCGCTCGCCGTCAACCATCACGGCCAGATCCTGATAGAGCACGGGCAGGTGAATGAGGGCCTCGGCCTGTTGGACGAGGCGATGGTGGCCGTCACGACAGACGAGCTGTCCCCAATCGTGACGGGGCTTGTCTATTGCGGCGTCATCCTTGCCTGCCGTGAGGCCTATGAGCTGCGCCGCGCTCAAGCATGGACCGCGGCGCTCAGCGGGTGGTGCGGCGAGCAGCCGGATCTCGTCGCGTTCACCGGGCGGTGTCTTCTGCACCGCGCAGAGATCATGCAGCACGGTGGCGCATGGTCAGAGGCGCTCGAGGAGGCCCGACGAGCCGTGGAGCGCAGCGAGAGAACAGGCAACGAGCGGGCCACCGGCGAGGCGGCCTACCTGCAAGGAGAGGTCCATCGCCTGCAAGGGCGGCTCGATGCTGCCGAAGAGTCCTACCGCGCCGCGAGCCGGTGCGGCCGCGAGCCGCAGCCCGGCCTCGCGCTGCTTCGACTGGCGCAGGGGAGCAATGAGGCCGCGACGGCCGCTATCCGCCGCGCGGTGGAGGAGGCGAACGAGCTCCCCCAGCGTGCGAGGCTCCTGCCCGCCTGCGTCGAGATCATGCTCGCGGTAGGCGACACCGAGTCGGCGCAACGCGCCTGCAGAGAACTGGCAGATATTGCGAGGGCCCATCCAAGCGAGATGCTTGCGGCAGCGGCTCAGCACGCGCAAGGGACGCTCGACCTCGCCCACGGCGACGCCGCGGGCGCCCTGGTCGCCCTGCGTCGGTCGGTGCAGATCTGGCAGGAACTCGAGGCCCCGTACGAGGCCGCGTGTGGGCGAGTGATCGTTGGCATTGCCTGCCGTTCGCTCGGGGACGACGACGCGATGGGGATGGAGCTCGAGGCGGCGCGGGAGGCGTTCGCGGAGCTGGGAGCAACCCCGGACCTCGCCCGCGTCGACGCGCTCGCCCACCGAGGCCCGGCCGGCGATACGCACGGGCTGACGCAGCGCGAGCTCGAGGTGCTCCGTCTCGTCGCCGCTGGTGAGACGAACAAGGAGATCGCGGCCAAGCTCGTCGTGAGCGAGCGCACCGTGGACCGGCACGTCAGCAACACCTTCGCCAAGCTCGGCGTCTCCTCGCGCGCGGCGGCAACCGCCTACGCGTACGAGCACGACCTGCTCTGACCGCGCGCGCAGTGGGTGGAATTACCCACGCCGCCAAGCGGCGGGAAGTTGGGTGATTCAGCCGATGCGCGGCCGCCCCGTCGGACCTAGCCTCGATCGAAGCTAAGTCGGGCTGAACACCAATGGAGAGGAGACAGGAAATGCCGAAGGCATCAAGAGCGAGCGCATCGGAGCACTTTGCGACGGACGACCTGGAGGTGGCGACGGAGCATCTCGAGGGCGGCTACTCGGTCTGCTTCGAGTCGCACGCGGCGGACGCGGACCTCGCGGAGCTTTTCCGCGGGCTGCCCGGCGATCGCTGCCAAATCCCGCGCTGGGGATACGTGCTCAAGGGGATGATCAGCTTCCGCCTCGATGACGCCGAGGAGACCTACGTGGCGGGGGAGGCCTACTACGTGCCGCCGGGCCATGTCCCTATGCACTATGCCGGCGCCGAGATCGTCGAGTTCAGCCCCACCGAGGGCCTCGCCGAGACGATCGCGGTCGTGATGGAGAACCTCGGCGCGGGGGTGGAGAGATGACCACGGCGATCAAGGCGGGCGGCGACGGAGCGGCGTCCACCGAGGTCGAGCGGGTCGAGACCGCGGTCATCGGCGCCGGTCAGGCCGGCCTCTCGGTCGGCTATCAGCTGGCGCGACGCGGCCGGGGCTTCGTGATTCTCGACGCGAACGAGCGCGTCGGCGACAACTGGCGCCGGCACTACGACTCGCTGCGCCTCTACAGCCCGGCCGGCCGCGATGGCCTGCCGGGTATGGCCTTCCCCGCGGACACATGGCACTTCCCGACCAGGGACGAGTTCGCCGACTATCTCGAGGAGTACGCGAGGCTGTTTGCGCTGCCGGTCCGCAGCGGAACGCGAATCGAACGAGTCGTGAGGAACGGCGACGGCTGGGTCCTGGAATGCGCGGGCCGCCCAATCGAAGCCGAGAACGTCGTCGTCGCCGCCGGGACCTTCGGGCGCCCGTACACGCCGGAGTTCGCGCCGGACCTCGATCCGGAGATCCTCCAGCTTCACTCGAGCGAGTACAAGCGGCCCTCGCAGCTTCGCGACGGTCCGGCGCTGGTTGTCGGTGCCGCCCATTCGGGGGCCGATGTCGCGATCGAGGTCGCCGGCGAGCACGAGACGATCCTCTGCGGCCGCGACACAGGTCAGGTGCCGTTCGACATCGAGGGGCGCGGCGCCCGGCTCTTCGGCTGGCGCGTCGTCTCGTTCCTGTTCCACCACGTCTTAACGCTGCGCACCCCAATCGGGCGGCACCTGCAGCCCGAGGTCCGCGCCCACGGCGGCCCGCTGCTGCGCTACAAGCGCAAGCACCTGGCGGCGGCTGGGGTCGAGCGCGTCACAGAGCGGGTCACCGGGGCCCGCGACGGCAAACCTGTGCTCGGCGACGGCCGCGTCGTCGATGTCGCCAACGTGATCTGGTGCACGGGCTTCAAGCACGACTTTGGCTGGATCGAGCCTCTGACCACAGGCGCTGACGGGTATCCGGAGGAGAAGCGCGGCGTCGTGCCCTCGGCGCCCGGCCTGTTCTTCGCGGGGCTCGCCTTCCAGTACGCCTTCAGCTCGATGCTGATCCAGGGAGCGGCCCGGGACGCCGACCACGTCGCGAAGCAGATCGTGGGGCGCACGGCGTAAATCCGATGCATCGCGGGGACGACCGGCAGAGTCGGCGCTGTGCGGCGTCTTTGCGGGGCCGCGCCCCCGATTGCCGGGCTAGCTGAAGCGGGGGAGCCGGGATTCGAACCCGGATTCACGGTTTTGGAGACCGTGCGCATAGCCGTTAACTCACTCCCCCGGAGGCTTTGGATAAAGCCTATTGGAGGCCGCAGGCCTGGAAGTCAGCCGGAATCCCGCGCATGACGGTCTTCACCCTCCATCGCCTCCAGGCCACGGTCCAGGGCTGCAGGGCTTGTCGCGCCACGGGGAACGGGCACGGCCCTGAAGGACGACGCCGGCAGGCGGAGGCGAAACGAGATTCGACGGTCGGCGTCGTAAGCGGTGATGAGCGGGTTGTCGCCCCAGCTGACCAGCCAGCCACCGTCGAGTTGCCGTGCCGAGCCGCAGCAATGACTGCTTGTGACCCGAGGATCCGTGAGCTGACCC
>DASUUD010000140.1:0-6431 GCA_036374255.1 Solirubrobacterales bacterium
AGGTGCAGGACGCGCTCCTCCGCTCGGATCGGCGTCGTCACCGGCGAGCCGTCGGGCCGCTCCAAGCGCACCAGCCGCCAGCAGCGCAGGGGCGCGGAGGGGGCGAGGGCGCTCCAGTGAGCTTCCGGGAAGATCGATAGCGCGAGGCCGAAGCTCGGCGCCCCCGCCGCCTCCGCGCAGCCAGCGGCTATCTCAGGATCTATCTCGACCCCGGCGCAGAGGACGAGGATCGACCGCTCGAACTCGCTCAGTCCAAAGAGGGCGGCGAGCCGGTCGAGTTCGGGCGAGCCCCCCCGGCGCCGCCCCGGCGGCCGGCCCTCGAGCGCCATGCTCACCCGCTCCAACTCCGGCCGCAGCTCGGCCCCCAACTCGCCGGTCCCGGGAATCGTCGTGGCGGCGGCGGTCATGTGACTTCGACCTCCGGTTCGCTGTAGACGCCTTCGGGGTCCTTTTCGAGCGCGCTCTCGGAGCCGTCGACCTGGACCCGAAGCGTGCGGGTCCCCGGATCGAGGTCAGCCGGGATCGGGAATCGCACCGTCGAGCTCGTCTGGGGATCGCCGGGAGCGACCCGGCGGAGCAGCGCGTCGGAGCCGAGCATCGCCACCACCCGCTGGGTCCGGCGCACCGGAGGCTGCACGGTGAGCGTCATAGTGCCGCCGCGCGGCGCCGCTGCGGGGAGGCTGGACGTGATCCGCGGCGCCAGCATGAAGCTGAACACGTCGGAGGATGCGAACTGCCGGGTCTCGGAGGGTTCGTCGGCGAGCGCCTGCGAGTGAAGGACCTGGATCGGGTTGGGCCCGGCGAAGAGCCCGCTCGGCAGGGTGAGGTCGAACTCGGTGTCGGTGAGGTCTTCGGGTTCGACCGTGACGTCGCCGCTTGCCAGGCGCACCGTCACCTCGTCGGCGGCGAGGTTGCGGCCGCGGACCGTGATCGTCGCGCCGGCCGTCGGCCGCTCCGGCTCGATCTCTTCGATCACCGGCATCCGCAGAGTCGCCGCGGTGAGCGTCGAGGAGGAGACTGGGGGGGCGCGGCGGGCCCGTTTCGGCCGCTCCACCATGACCACGGTCGCCACGAAGCCGACCGAGATCCGGTAGGAGGCCCCGAACACGGTCCACATCCGGAACAGCTCCTCGTCGCTGAGCGACTCCGGGGCCAACGAGATCCCCTCGAGCTGCTCGGCGAGGTTGCTCCCGCCCATCGGGGTTTCAGCCAGGGCGGCGCTGATGTCGGCGCGCCGCAGGGTCCCGTTGTCGTGCACGAGGCTCATTGCATGCGTGAGCAGGTGCTGCGCGTCGAGCTCGTCGTGCGCGGCGCCATAGGCAGTCAGCAGGTAGTGGAGGTCGAGCGCGAGCATGGGCTGCGCCACCAGTTCGCCGTCGGCATTCCGAAACGGCGCGTCGGCGTTGGCCAGCGCCGGGTTGGGGCTCACCTGGTAGAGGAACAGGTTGAGCTTGCGCCTTTCCAGTTTGCCGTCGTCGGCGAGGACCCGGTCGGGCGGCTTCGCGACCACGTCGAGGGGGCTGACGCTCGGATCGTCGCTCGCCACCCGTTCGAGCAGCTTCGTGAAGGACTGCGTCACGGCGGCGATCGCCCAGGTGTCGGTCATCGTCCCTCCCTGGAGCGAAGGTAGTCGTCGAGTGACACCGCGGGCCCGCGGCGCGTCGGCTGCTCGGGTCGGGGAGCGGGCGACGGAGCGGACTCGGCGCGCACCTCGATGCGCCCGATCGAGACGAGGACCGGCGCCGCCTTGCCAGAGCTGCGATCGGAGTGGGGTCGCTCCGCGCGGAGTGGAGCGGGCGTGGGGCGCTGCGCGGGGCGCACGCGGGTACGGCGGCGGAGGTCCCGTGGCGCTTGTGGCGGGTCATCGGGGCGGCCTTCCGCACGGCTGCGATCCGGATGGGGCCGGGCTGGCTCGCGAGGAACCTCCTCCGCGCTTTGTCCACGGCCGTCGTCTGCGCGCCGGCTGGGATGGGGATGCTCGGCGGCCAGCGCGGCGGGGTCCGGCGGCGATTTCTCGGCTTCAGGCCGGAAACGCCCGCGCTCGGCGCTTCGCTGCCTCGCCACAGTCTCTGCCGCTCGCCCGGATGGCGGCTCGGGCCCCCGCTCACCCAATCCGCTGAGTGCCTCGCGCCGACCGGGTGGGGCGGATTCCCGCGGCGGCCCGGTCGTCCGCTCGACGGCGCTCTCCCGCACGGCGGCTGGACGAGGCGGTTGCTGCCAGTCGGCGAAGGAGGCGGGGCGTCGCAGAGGAGCCAGGACCTCTTCGACCTCCTCCTCGGGCGGCGGCTCCGTGGCCGACCTCGGCTGCGGCCTGGGCCTCACGCGCCCGCGCTCGCCGCGCGCCCGCCGCAGCAGGGCCGTCAGGTAGTCGCCGCCCTGCGATCCCTCGGGCCGGCGCACCATCATGCGTCCACCAGCTCCAGGTACATCCGGCGCCGGGCTGCCGGCAGGGTAAGGATCTCCTCCTCGCTCCAACCATAGGCCGTGGCGAGGGCATGGACCTCGGCGGCCAGGCCGCGCGCCGCCGACGCGATCTCGCCGGCGACGAAGTCCGCGACGTCCAGTGGCTCATCCCACTCGTGCCCGCACTCCGGACAGCTCGCGGCGAGATCAAGCGCCCCGGTCGCATCGGCCTGGCCCATGCGCTCGCTGATGGCGGCGACTGCGCCGTCGGTGAGCCGCGTCAGATCCTGCGGCGCCGCCAGCAGGCAACGCTCCGCCAGCGCCCTCCTCGCCTCGCCGGGCTCGGAGACCGAAAGAACCGCGTCGAGGTCGAGGCGGGTGGGAAGCCTGAACCGCAAGCACCCGTCCCCCACCGCGACCTCCAGGTCGGTCTCCTGTCGCTGCTCCCCCGCCACCTCGGCGAGGTCCAGCGACAGCTCCAGCTCGCCCTCGCAGCGCGGGCAGGCCACGACGCCCTCGAGCTCTTCTCCCCATCGCGAGATGCGCAGCTCGAGCAGGGCGCCGCTGCGCCGTGCGAGCGACCAGCCGGCGACGTCCTCGCGGCGCGCGTCGGGATCGGCGCGGGCCACGAGGTCGTCAAGCCACTCCCCGGATTCCCCATCCCGGCTCGCGGTCCACGCGTCGAGAAGATCGTGATCCGAGATCGCCAGGCTCATGCCGTGAGTGCCGGCTCCGCTGGCTCGGGCACCTCGACGTCACGCTCCCAGCCCTCATTCTCGAGTTTCAGCGTCTGGATGGCAACGGCGTTCGCGTTGGCGTCGAACTCAGGCAGGGGCTGGAACTCGGACACCCAGCAGCGATAGACCTTGTAGGCGAGGACGAGCTGGCCGGCCTCGTTGTAGACCTCGATGATCATGTCCTTGCGGAAGTCCTTCAGCGACAGCTCCGCACCGAGGCCGGCCCCCTGTGCCCACACCTTGTTGGCCCAGGCCTCGAACTCGGTGTCGTGAGTCACGCCGCGCTCCAGCGTGATCGGCTCGAATTCGGTCCGCCCGGGAGACTTGCGGCTCGTGTTCGGGTCTCCGCCGTCGCGGTGTTTGACGACCTCGGTGGTCCGTTTGAGCGCACTCATTTTGCTCACGCCCGCGACGTACCGCCCGTCCCACTTGATCCTGAACTTGTAGTTCTTGTATGGGTCAAAGCGTTGAGTGTTGACGGAGAAGCTCGGCATTGCGATCGCCTCCTCAGGTCGCGGCCTGTCCGGCCATCTGTTGGATCTTCAGGACGACGAACTCAGCCGGCTTCAGCGGTCTGAATCCGACGATGATGTTCACCACGCCCCGGTTGACGTCGTCTTCGGTCGTGGTCTCCTTGTCGCATTTGACGAAGTACGCGTCTCTCGTCGTCGCGCCGGCGAAGGCGCCCTGACGGAAGAGCCCGTTCATGAAGGCGCCGACGTTGAGCCGGATCGAGGCCCACAGGGGCTCGTCGTTGGGCTCGAAGGTCACCCAGGTCAGGCCCTGGTAGAGGGCCTGCTCGATGTAGAGCGCCATCCGGCGGACGGGGATGTATTTCCACGGGTCGGCCTGCTGGTCCGCGCCCTTCAGGGTCCGCCCGCCCCAGACGACGGTTCCGTAGATCGGCAGCGCCCGGATCACGTTGACCCCCATCACGTTCAGGTCGCCGGTGCGCGCGTCGTCCAGGTTCACCTGCAGCGACGCCCCTCTCACGGCGACGTCGGTCCCGGCCGGGGCCTTCCATACGCCGCGAAGGGCATCGGTCCGCGCGAACCCGCCGGCGACCGCGCCGCAGGGCCCGATGTTTTTCAGTGTGCCCGGGACGAGCGGATCCGGCACTTCGATTCGCGGGAAGTACATCGCTCCGTTCGGGTGCGCCGACGGATACTGCGAGGCTCCCCGGTACGTCTTCATATCTTCCAGGTCGTCGACATCGCTGGGCGGATCGACGATCAGGAACGCACGCTGCTTGTCACAGTAGGTGAGAGCTTTGTCGACCACCGACTTGTAGTTGGCTTTGCTGAGGCCGCCGGTCGCTTCCAGGTCGCTCGCCCCTGCGAGGCAGAGCAAATTGAATACCTCGGGAGCGACGTCGTCCAGCGTTTTCACGGCTGAGTTCCACTGGGTCGCGCTCGGTAGCGTCCCGTCTTTGCCGCCTGCAAGCGCCACGCCCCCCGCTTCGATCTGCGCCTGCGTGCTTTTGCTCGGCCGGCTCGTCGAGGTGCCGGTGCGCGAGGCGCGGACGAGCCGCGACTCCGCCTCGACGATCTGGGGCGCGAACCGCGGTTTGGCGGGGTCCATCTGCAGCCCGTTGTGCAGCTCGGAGGCAACCACTTCGTCGCCCACCCGCTCCTGGATCGTGAGGTTGAAGAGCCCTGTCGACGAGGCGGCTTCGGGTTCGCCGTGGTCGATCAGAACCCGCAGCCCGTCGCCCCACGCCCCCTCGTCAATCGCGGTGACTACCAGGTTGTCGAACGTTTTCGTCGATCTTTTCGCCGCGTTTTCGCCGACGCCGCCGACGACACGCACGATCCAAGCGACCGAGCCGCCGTTGGCGAAGAACGCCTGTGCCTGGTAGGCCGCCTCGCTGCGCGTGTCGAAGCCGCCGAAGCGACGCTCGAACTCGGTGAAGCTCGTCACCTTGGTCGGTCTCAGGATCGGGCCGCGGGGGAAGAAGCCGACGAACGCGGTGTCCGACGTGCTGATTCCCGCGATCGGCCGCACCTCGCTCGGAATCTCCTCGACGTAGACACCCGGGTGCTTGTAGGCGACGGGCATGGGTCCTCCTTCAGGTTTCGGTTCCGTTTCCAGGGGTGAGTTCGGAGCGGATCGCCGCGGCGAGACGGGCGGGCGACAGCTCTCCGAGCGCGATCCGAACCGGCCTCAGCGCGTAGAGGAAGCCCTCGCGTCCGTCCGCCCCGACCGCCAGCAGCTTGAGCGAGGCCTGTTGGGATCTGAGAACCGTCGAGCCGCGACCTGTGAGCGCGGGGTGGTCCTCGCTGAGGATCACCACATCGGCCCCGGACTCCGCGACGGCATCCGAAATCGGCGCCTTCACCGGGACCTCCGCCGCGACCTCCATGTCCCTCTCGCCCGCAACTGTGTCGCGAACGATCTCTCGCAGCATTCCAGGCATGTCTACGATCAGCACCCGAATCGGCTTGCTCAACTCACTCAGCGGAATGAATCCGATCCTCCGTCGCCGGAGCGAGAGCCGCAATGGGCCGGACGGTCCAAATGGGATCCTCGGAGAGGGCCCGTTTCCTGCCGAGGTGGAGTCCGGATCCAGGGCGCCCGAAGAACCGGGCCGTTCGGTTCAGCCCACGCCGCGAAGCGCCCGAACGCGAGCCGCCGCCTCTCCGCGGCGGCTAGCCCCAACCTTCTCGAGAATGTGGTGAACATGGTTCTTCACCGTCGGGGTTCCGATCTGAAGACGCGCCGCGATCTCCTTGTTGGAGAGCCCCTCGTCGATGAGGGCGACGATCTGGGTCTCCCGGGCCGTGAGGCGGACGTCGGAGCCGCCTGCCGGGCCAATCTCCCGTGCCAGCGCGCCGACCCGACGCAGCAGCGTTCCGGCAAGGCGAGGTGAGCAGACGACCTCGTCACGGAGCGCTGCGTCCAGCACTTCGATCAGCTGCTCGAGCGTGGCGTCGTGCGGGACGTATCCGGCCACTCCGGCCTCGGCACAGCGGATCACGACATCCTCGCTCTCGGCGATGCCGAAGGCCACGACCCTGCCGCGTGGAAGCGCATCAACGACTCGGCGCAGGGCTGCCGGTCCCTGCGCCGCAGCTATGTCGAGAAGCAGTAACGGCGTTTGGCATCCCTGAGCTAACTGAATCCCGGTCTCGGTATCGGATGCGGAACCCACGATCTCGATGCGACTATCACGGCCGAGAGTCCGCACAAGACCCTCACGGTAAAGACGAGTCCCCGCGACTATCACTAGATCGATAGACGGCGCCAGTTCTTCCTTTCGCCCACTCCGCCCGAGAGCAGGGCGCTCTCTGA
>DASUUD010000141.1:0-8895 GCA_036374255.1 Solirubrobacterales bacterium
GCTGAACACCAAGGAGCTGGTGCAGTCGCTGGTGCGGATTCCGGACTTCGAGGCCGCCAAGGGTCTTCTCGACAAGCCGCTCGAGGCCACGCGCGGCAAGAAGGAAACCACCGACCACCCGCCGATCTATCCGACGCAGGCGGTCTATCCGGGTGCGCTCGATGGCCCCAAGAAGCGCGTCTACGAGCTCGTCGTACGCCGCTTCCTCGCGACCTTCAGCGACCCGATGATCACCGAGTCCACTCGCGCCGACATCGAGGCCGGTTCGGAGACCTACTTCGTGCGCGGCTCCGTGGTCGTCGATCCCGGCTACGCCGGCATCTACACCTACGCCCGCTCGGCAGACGAGGAGATTCCGAAGCTTGAGGAGGGCCAGACTCTGGAGCTCGACGGCGACCCCTGGATCGTCGACAAGGAGACCCAGCCTCCCCCGCGGATCTCGCAGGGCAAGCTGATCGAGATGATGGAGGAGCGTGGGCTCGGCACCAAAGCGACCCGCGCCGAGATCATCCAGAAGCTCTATGACCGGGGCTATGTCTACGCCAATCCCCCGGTCCCCTCGGAGACCGGGATGGCCATGTACGAGGCGTTCAAGAAATTCGTGCCGCGGATGGCGACCCCGGAAATGACCGCCCAGCTCGAGGCCGAGATGGACAGGATCGCCGCCGGCGAGATGACCAAGGGCGAGGTCGTCGGCGAGAGCCGCGACCTCCTCCACAGGACCTGGTCGGAGATCGACGAGAGCCGCGAGGATCTCGCCAAGGTCGTCTGGAAAGGAATGGACGAGGATCGCATCCTCGGGCCCTGCAAGGTCTGCGAAGAAGCCGGCCGCACCAAGGAGGACGGCTCGCCCAACATGCTGCGGATCATCCGGGCCAAAAAATCGGGCAAACGCTTCGTCGGCTGCACCGGCTGGTCGGCCGATGGCGGCCCCGACTCCTGCGACCAGACATTCCCCCTGCCGCAGCGCGGCGACGTCTTCCGGCTCGAGGAGCGGTGCTCGATCTGCGACCGCACCCCCCGCCTCAAAGTCGTCCCCTTCCGCGGCCGCCCCTGGAACCTCTGCCTCAACGACGAATGCCCGTCGATGGAGGAGATGAAGAAGCGCCGCGCCGAGCGCGAAGCGGCGAAAGCCGCCAAGAAGGCGGCGGAGAAGCCGTCGCCCGACGGCACCGAGGACGGGGCGGGCACCGCAACTCGAAAGCGAAAGCGCGCCCGGGCGACCGCCAAATGACGTGACACAGGCGGCGCCAGGCAAGGAACTCGCGCTAACGCGCTCGCACCGCGCCTCCGGCGCTCGGAGCCCCAATAGCAGCGCTATTCGGGCGACCGAGGACGCCGCATGGCGCCGACCTGGGGCCGTCATTTGATGTTCGTCTCCCTGGAGGGGATCGACGGGTCAGGCAAGAGCACCCAGGCACGCCTGCTCGCCGAGGCCCTCGGGCCGGAGACCCTGCAAATACGCGAGCCGGGGGGGACGGAGGCCGCGGAGCGCATCCGCGAGCTGCTGGCCGACCCGAATCTCGAGCTGGAGCCGCTCGCCGAGCTGCTGCTCTTCCTCGCGGCGCGCGCCGACCTCACCGCGCGGCTGATCCGGCCCGCCCTCGAGGCCGGCCGCCACGTGGTCTGCGACCGCTTCGCCGACTCGAGCGTCGCCTACCAGGGGGCGGCGCGCGGGCTCGGGGTGGGGGAGGTGATCTCGCTGACCGACGCGGCCACCGAGGGGCTCTGGCCGGACCTCACCCTGCTGCTCAGCGTCGATCCCGAGCTGGCGCTCGGGCGCGCCGACGGCGACGACCGCTTCGAGGCCGAGGGCCTGGAGCTTCAGCGGGCGGTCGCCGAGGCCTACGAGGAGATCGCGGAGATCGCCTCCGACCGGATCGTGGTGATCGACGGTGAAGGCACCGTGGAGGACGTGCACGGGCGGGTGATGGAGGCCGTTAGGAACCGCTCGACATGACCGCGACTCCCGCCCTGCTGGACAGCACCGAGCATCAGCCCCGTGGGCGGATGGTGTTACGCGCGGCGCTGGAGGGGGGACCGTCGCACGCCTATCTGTTCCAGGGCCCGCGGGGGTCGGGCAAGCGGGCGGCTGCGCGGGCCTTCGCCGCGGAGATCCTCGCCGGGGGCGCCGGGGACCCCGACGACGCCCGGCGTCGCGCCCTTCTGGACCCCTCGCCTCACCCCGATCTGCTCTGGCTGGCCCCGACGGGGTCCCAACACATGGTGGAGGCGGTGCGGGAGCAGGTGATCCGCGCCGCCTCCTACCGCCCCTTCGAAGGCAGCACGCGGGTCTTCGTCATCGAGGCCGCAGAGGCAATGCGCGACGAGAGCCAGAATGCCCTGCTGAAGACGCTGGAGGACCCGCCGGACTTCGTCCACCTGATCCTGCTCAGCTCCGAGCCGTCGGCGCTGCTCGAGACGGTCGCCTCTCGCTGTCAGACCGTGGAGTTCGCACCGCTGCCGGCGGAGGCGGTCGCGGCGACCCTGGCCGGCTCCGGCGATGCCGACGAGGTCTCCGCCGCGGCCCGGCTCTCCGGCGGCGACCTGGAGCTCGCCCGCTTTCTGCTCACCGCCCCGGGGAGGAAGCTGCGCGAGGAGTCGATCGGCGGCGACCGCAGGGCGCTGCTCGCCACCGCGGAGCAGGCCGGGAAGGAGTCCGAGGGGGCGGTGCGCGAGGCGCTCGAGGAGGAACGGGCGGCCGGCGTCAAACGCTCGGCCCGCGAGATAGCGGACGAAGCGAAGCGCGCCGGGCGGCGCCGCCGCACGGAGATTCTCGATCTCGGCCTCGGGCTCCTGGCGGGCTGGCACCGAGACCTCGCCGCCGCGGCCGCCGGCGTGGAGGAGATCGCCTTCAATTGCGACCGTCTCCCTGAGCTTCGATCGCAGGCCGAGGGCTTGGATCCCGCCCGCGCCCGCGGAGCGGTCGAGCTAATTCAGGACACCCGCCGTCGGCTCGAGCTGAACGTCTCCGAGGAGCTGGCCCTAGAGGCGCTCTTCCTCCGCCTCACGCGGCTCCTCGCCTAGCCCGCCGCCGTTGCGCTGCGCCGCGGCCTGCTCGCGGGCCTTCTCGATCGCCCGCTCCTGGGCGAGTCGGGTGATCTGCGCGGACTGGCGCGACATGATCACGCTGAAGTTGAGGGCAAGCCCGAGCAGCAGAAGCAGGATGATCGAGAACAGGGCGACGTTGGTGTCGCGGACGCCCATCGCGTCGGCGACGACACCCAGCAAGCCCGGGAACGCCGCCCCGGCCAGCATTCCCAGCCCCGCCACGAACCAGACGACGCTGTAGCGCTCCTGGAGGCGGTCGCGGCGGATCAGCTCGAGGATCATCACCATGAAGGCGATCGCGATCACCGCGGCGATGATCCGAGTCTGGGCGGTGAGGTGAACCGTCGGCTCCTGGGCGGTCACGGGGAGCCGGATCATCGCCCCGCCTCCACTCTGCGCGGTCTGAACTGGCCGACGAGCAGCACGATCAACCCCTTGAAGATGAAGAAGGCGGAGCGCAGCGGGGTGAGGAAGGAGGAGCCGCCCACCCGCTCCAGCATCCGCACGGGCACCTCCTCGACCCGCAGCCCCTCGCGCACCGCGAGCTGCAGCGACTCGATCTCCGCGAAGTCCGGCGAGTAGTTCTCGCTGAACAGTTCCATCACCCGCCGGTTGGCGGCCCGCATTCCGCTCGTCGTGTCGGTGAAGCGCTGTCGCGTGGCGAGCGTGAGGAAGAAGCGAAAAACGCTGGTCCCGATCCGGCGCGAGAGCGTCGGCCTGTAGTCGTCCGCCTCGGCCGGGCCCCGGTCGCGGTAGCGGGATCCGATCACCAGGTCGGCGCGGTCGGCCTGCACCTCCTCCAGCAGGCGGGCGACCTCGGCCGGAGGATGCTGGCCGTCGGCGTCCAGATGGGCACAGTAGTCGTAGCCCTGCCGCAGCGCGTAGAGGTAGCCGGTCTGAAGCGCAGCCCCCAGCCCCTGGTTGAAGGGGAGGGAGGCGACCATGGCGCCGGCCTCACGGGCGCGCGCCGCGGTTCCGTCCGCCGAGCCGTCGTCGACCACGAGCACGTCGACCTCGGGCAGTCGCCGGCGGACGCCCTCGATCACCGAGGCGACCGAGCCCTCCTCGTTCCAGGCTGGGATGAAGACCAGAGCGCTCATGGATCGATTCTCCCATGCACGCGCGCTGCCATTGTGTTAGTAAACGTTCATCTACGGAGGGGAAGACTCCTTTATGCGAAGTGGAGCGAAATGAGCCGGACAGGGATGCGCCTCTGGCTCTCTGCCGCTTTCGCCGCTGTCACCCTGACAACGGCGGGAGTCGTCTACCTCTTCGGCGATCGGCCGCGGGCGGTTCTGGGTGCCATCGCACTTGGGGTCCTCGTCGGGTTCCTGATCGCGGTTGGGATCACGCATCGGGTGGCTCGCCTCTCGCGCGCCGCGGGTGAAATGGCCGCCGGCTCCTTCGACGCCCGCCTGGAGGTCGGTGGACGCGACGAGATCAGCGATCTCGCCCGGGCCCTGGACTCGATGCGTGCCTCCCTCAAAGAGAGCTTCGGCGTCCTCACGGCCGATCGCAACAAGCTCCAGGCGATCTTCAACGGGCTCACGGACGCGGTGATCGTGGTCGACTGGGACGGGCCCCTGCGCTTCTCCAACAGCGCCGCGGCGAGTCTTCTGGACCCGGCCGGCCTCCCGCCCGAGGCGATGCTGCCTCACCTGAGCCGGGCCGCCGAGATCGGCTTCGCGGCGCACCCCGCGCTTCGTATCGGGGACCGGGCGTACTCGATGACCGCCCGCTCCCTCCCGGACGAGCGGGCGGTCCTCGTCGTCGCCCGCGACCGCACCGACGAGATGCGCCGTGAGCTTGCGGAAGCGGAGTTCATCTCCAACGCCGCTCACGAGCTGCGCAACCCGCTGGCCGGAATCTCGAGCGCGATCGAGGTGCTCCAGGAAGGGGCCAAGGACGACCCCGGCGCCCTCGAACACTTCCTCGGTCGCCTCGCCGAGGACGCCGAGCGGATGAACCGGCTTACCAAGTCCCTGCTCACCCTGGCGAGGGTCGAGTCGGTGGGGGCCGCGGAGGCCGAGGTTGTCGACGTTCCGGTCGCCGTCCGCGACGTCGTCGCCGCGGTCGAGGTCCCGACCAACGTCGAGCTTGTCGTCGACGTCGAGCCGGATCTCGCCGCGAAGGGCGACCCCACGCTGCTGCGCCAGGTCCTGGTCGGCCTCCTCACCAACGCCTTCAAGAACACGCCGGCGCCCGGCACCGTTACCGTTCGCGGCCGCCGGGACGGCGACAGTGTGGTGGAGGTGGCGGTGATCGACACAGGAACAGGCATCCCAGAGGCGGAGATCGAGCGCGTTTTCGAGCGCTTCTACCGCCGCAGCGCGTCGCGCAACCAGGAAGGCTTCGGCTTGGGCCTGGCGATCGCGCGCCGGATGGTCGGTGTGATGGGCGGCGAGATCGGCGCCAGCTCCGTCGAGGGGAAGGGCAGCACCTTCTGGGTGCGCCTGCCGGTTGTGCAACCGAGCCCGACCCCGGTCGCATGAGGCAGGGACGATGCGAGTGAGGGGGATATGAGCAGCGGCCGCATCCTGATCGCCGACGACGAGCCGTCCGTCCGCGACTCGGTCGGTTATGCCCTCGCCCAGGAGGGCTTCGAGGTCACCCCGGCCGCAGACGGCGACGAGGCCGCCGGCAAGCTCAGCGACGGCATCCCCTATGACCTGCTGATACTCGACATCATGATGCCGGGGCCGAGCGGCCTCGACATCTGCCGCGACGTTCGCTCCCGCAGCGCCGTCCCGATCATCGTCCTGACGGCCAAGGACGCCGAGGTCGACAAGGTCGTCGGCCTCGAGGTCGGCGCCGACGACTACGTCACAAAGCCGTTCTCGGTGCGCGAGCTGCTCGGTCGCGTTCGCGCCCAGCTGCGCCGCCGGGAGCTGGACCGGGCGCCGCTCTCAGAGGCGGTGCGGATCGAAGCCGGGCCGGTCGCGATCGACCTTGTGCGCCACGTCGCGACGGTGCACGACGTCCCGGTCAACCTGACCCGCTCGGAGTTCCAGCTTCTGCGTCTCCTGGTCAGCCGGCCGGGTGAGGTCTTCGCCCGCCGCGAGATCATGGAGGAGCTCTGGCAGACCGAATTCGACGGCGACGAAAGGGCCTGCGACGTCCACATCTCGAATCTGCGGCAGAAGGTGGAGCGCGACCCCCAGAACCCCGAGCTGGTGCTCACGGTTCGCGGCGTCGGCTACAAGTTTGCCGGCGCCGGGCCCTGAGCGGCGGACCCGCACCGCTCATCGATTTTCACGTAACGCGGTGTCTGCGGGCCGCCCTTCGCGTATCGCGACCCGGATCGGTGAATCCGCATCGCCAAGCGGTTTCCAAGCCGCGCTGCCCGATTTCCCACTGCTATGGACGGGCCGGCCCTTGACAGGAGAGTCCTGCTGTGTTCTCATCTCCGGCGTCTGCGGCACGGTCCTCCTTGGAGGGCCGTTTCTCAGGCAGGGTACCCGTATACGGCTGAGTGAGTCGGTTTCGACGTTACACAGCTTGTGGAGGCGTCGAAGCCGACTCACCGAAGCCGACGGTGCCGGACTTTCCCACCGGCAACCGATTAACGAGCGGTCACCGTTGTTTCCCTCGGTGGCCGCTCACTGCGGGACACCACCCCGGGTCGGCCACTTTCCCAAGAGTTGGCCCGGGGTGTCCCCGCTTCCCTCTCCCACGTCACGGTCACTGCCGTTTCCCTCGGCCGTCGCCGTTTGCCACCTCAGCCGCCTCCTGCGCTCCGATGAACGGCGCCAGCGCCATGTAGCTGGCGAGCGGTGCGATTTCCGGCATGCTCTGCGGGCCTTTGTTGACGATCTGCTTGTAGAACAGGCCCCAGACCGCGCCGATGACCGCGTCGGCGACGAATAGCGGCACGTGGGGAGCCAGCAGGTAGCCCGGCTTCATCAGCACTCGCATTTTCTCGATCGTCCGATCGCGCTGTTCCAGCGCCTCCCTTCCCGCCGCATAGGTCTCGACGGCGGCGAGGCGCGCGAAATCAGGTTCCGCGGCGCCGAAGTAACAGAGCGCGCCCAGCCCGGCGCGCAGCGCGTTGGGCCAATCGGGGGCGCGGCGCGAGGCCGGCAGTATGGCGGCGAGCGTTTGCGCAGCGGCCGAGTCGAGCGTCGCCATCAGCGCCTCTTCCTTGTCGGAGAAATGCGCGTAGAAGGTGGCCTGGGACATCTGCGCCCGGGAGGCGATCTCGGCGATCGTCACCGCCGGGTAGCCGTGTTCGCCTGCGGTGGCCGCCAGCGCCCGGATGATCCGCTCCGCGGGGCTGTAGGAGACGTAAGTGGGGGGGTGGGGCTCCGGGTCGCGCGGCAGGCGGCCCGCCAGTCGCAGCGGGATGGGCGGTGCCTCGTAGCTGAGCGCCCAGTCCATCAATTCGTCGGCGATGTCGGGCAGGGCCTCCTGCTCACCCCGCCGGAGGTGGATCTGGATGATCATCTGGCCTCCGCCCAGCAGCCCGCGGACCATGTCCGGTGGCAGTTCTGCCCCGTTGATCTGGGTCAGGGTCTCCGAGACGATCGGGGCGAAGCTCGCCATCGCCCGTTCGATCGCCGCGTGCCCGGGTGGCCCCAGGGCGTAGGGGTAGTTGAAGCAGAACATCGCCGCCGCCGGCATCACGGCGATCTGTTCGAAGAACCGCCGCAGCGCCGCGCGCGCATTCTCCTCGACGCCGCGTTGCTCGTCCAGCTCCCTGCCGATCAGCTCCACCGTCGTCGCCAGCAGGGCTTCGAAGGTCGCCAGGAAGCACTCCTGCTTGTCGCCAAAGTGGCTGTAGAAGGTGCTGCGCGAGACCCCGGAGAGCCTCAGCAGGTCCGCCACCGTCGTCTTCTCGTATCCCTTCTCGGCGACCGAGGCGACCATCGCGCCGAACAGCCGCTCCAGCTGGTTCTGGGTTCCCACCTCCCGGGGTGTGCCGGGTCCCGGCCGGAGCATGCGCTCCCGCAGGCGGTCGGCGTGTCCCCACGGAGTTCTGACGATCTCCGAGCCATCGAATCCAGACAACGCTGCTTCCCTTGATCCTTTCCCAAACGTCGACCCGGCGCCCTGTGGCCGGCATCGAACGGCGTTCCCGCGCCGTGTACGGGAGCCTCTCTGTTTGGTAGACCGTTGTCAAGTAAGAGGGCGTTCCAGGTGGCGGGGGCCCGAGGGCATGAGCGGCTCGTCGGGCGCTGATCTGTACCGGCACGTCCGCGATTCGGGCACCTGCCGTCGAACGCGATTTGCAGGCAATTAGGCGCGTTGCGATATTCCCCGCCCTGCTCTTCGGAATCTTTTTGCTTGACAGATCAGTCCCGGTGTGTTCTCATTCGGCACGCGCGAAGCAGAGAGTTTTTTGTTTGTAGGTTCGCGTACACAGGGGGCCGCATTAAGCGGCAAACAGGAGAAAAAAGCCGCGCCGGCGGCGACCAGGAGAGGTAGAACAGGGGGCCGCGTTAAGCGGCAAACAGGAGAACAGGGTGCCGCTTCCGCGCGGCAAACAGGAGAACAGGGGGCCGCTGCGGCGGCGACAGGAGAGATTTTGGGAACAGGGCCCGCCAAGGCGGCTACAGGAGAGACAGAGCCTGACCTCTCGACAGCACAACGCGAGGGAGTTCGGTCGCCGCGTAAGCGTGCGGCAGAGGGCTCGAGGGAGAGGAGAGAGCGAGTGAAAGACGCGGGATCGCGGTTCGCGGGACCGACTCAACGCGCCGGCGCTGGCCGGACTCTTCTGGGCGGTTCCGGCGGAGACCTCTATGCCTCAATCCCCGCCGACGGGAGCGGTGCGCCCGCGACCGGGCACCCGGCGCTTCGGGCGCGCCTTGCGATTGTGCTTGGCGGACTCGCCTCGATTGCTCTCCT
>DASUUD010000142.1:0-3037 GCA_036374255.1 Solirubrobacterales bacterium
AACCTGGTATTCCCGGGCTCCGGCGAGTTCCCGTTCGCGTTCTCGTCCTACCTCGCAATCCCGCTCTGGTGCGGATCGGCGCTCTACCTGACCCGCGGCATCGCCCGGCCGGAGGCGGAGCTGCGCCGGGTGCTGCTCGCCTACATGCTGGCCGCGACGGTCGCCTGGCTGGTACCGAACGCGATGGGCGGCAACGCGGTGCGGCTCGGCGCCCTCTTCGGCGGCCCGGTGCTCGCAGCCGTGCTGCTCACCCACCGGCCTCGGGTGCCGGTCTGGTTCCTCGCCCTCTTCCTCGCCGGCAGCCTCTACTGGCAGCTCACCGCAAGCGTCGCGCAGATCGCCCGCAGCGTCGGCGACCCCGCCACCCGTGCCGCCTACTTCGAACCGGTCGCCGAGTGGTTGCGCGCCCACGGGGGCCGCGGGGTGAGAGTCGAGGTGCCGCCGACCGCCAACCACTGGGAGTCGGCCTACCTGGCGACCGAATTCGAGCTGGCCCGCGGCTGGCTGCGGCAGCTGGACACGACGCGACACGAGATCTTCTACGCGGACGGCGACCTGTCGCACGCCGCCTACAGCCACTGGCTGCGTGAGAGCGCGGTCCGTTACGTGGCCCTTCCAGATGCGCCGCTCGACTACTCGGCGAACGAGGAGCGGCTGCTGATCGAAAGCAGGCCCTCGTATCTGAAGCCGGCCTGGCGCGCTGACCACTGGCGGGTGTATGAGGTCGTGCGACCGGAGCCGCTGGTCGAGCCGCGTGGGGGCGCCGCCGCCACCCTGCGCTGGGTCGGCAGCGAGGGCTTTGCCCTCCAGGTGCGCCGGCCGGGCGACTTCCTGGTCCGCGTCAGCTTCACCCCCTACTGGTCGATCGCCCGCGGCGAGGGATGCCTGCTGCGGCGCGACGACTGGACGCTTGCCCGCGCGCGGCGGCCGGGGACCTTCCGCGTCGCCGCGGACTTTTCATTCGGGCGCGCCTGGAAGGCTGCCACCGGCGCCCGCAAGACCTGCTGAGTCAGAGGGCCAGCGAAAGCGGCTCTTCGAGCAGGGCGCGGACGCGGGCGAGGAATTCGGCGCCCTCGGCGCCGTAGAGGATGCGGTGGTCGCAGGCCAGGTTGAGCGACATCAGGTGCGCGGTAGCGACCTCGCCGTCGCGGACGACGGGGCGCTCGACGATCGCCCCGACGGCGAGGATCGCCGCCTGCGGGGGATTGATCACCGCCGAGAAGCTGTCGATCCCATACATCCCGAGGTTGGAGACGGTGAAGGTGGCGCCGGAGAGCTCTGGCGGCGTGATCTTACCGTCGCGCACCTTCTGCGCCAGCTCGCGCGACTCGCCGGCGATCTGTCGCAGCCCCTTCAGGTCGACGTCGAAGATCGTCGGCACGATCAGCGCCTCGTGGGCCGCGACGGCAACCCCGATGTTGACGCGTGAGTAGATCTCGAAGCGGCCGTCGCGGTAGGCGCCGTTCGCCCGCGGCCACTCGCGCAGCGCTATCGCGCAGGCCTTGACGACCATGTCGTTGAAGGAGGGGACCGTCTCGCCCTCGCCGGCGGCTGCCTTCAGCCTCGACCGTGCTTCCACGGCGCGGCTCATGTCGACCTCGGCTTCGAGGTAGAAGTGCGGCGCGGTCGCCTTCGACTCGGCCATCCGCCTGGCGATCGTCGATTGGATCTTGGACAGGTCCCTGTATTCGACTTCGCCCTTGGCGGTTTCGGGACTCGGAGGAGCACCAGGGGCCCGGGCCGCGGGTCCTGTCGCGGGAGCAGGGGGGGCCTTGCGGGCGAGGGCGTCCTCAGCCCCCCCTGCCCCCGCACCACCCGCGGCAGCTGCCGCCTGCTCCACATCCGACTTGACGATTCGGCCGCCAGGGCCGGAGCCCGAAAGCTGGGTCAGGTCCAAGTTCTTCTCCTTGGCTAGGCGGCGGGCCAGGGGCGAGGCTTTCGGCCGATGCCCGTCGCCGGCAGCCGCCCCCTCCGCGGGAGCCCCCTCGGCGGGCGGAGCCGCCTTCTCACCTTGAGAGGCCTCCTCGGCGGGCGGAGCCGCCTTCTCACCTTGAGAGGCCTCCTCGGCCGGGGCCTCCTTCTCTGCGGTCGGTGCCTCGGCGGGCTGCTCCTGGGCTCCGTCGGCGGGTGGCGCGGTGGAGGGTTCCCCGCCCGCAGCCTGCGAGGACGAGGTGCCCTCCGCCGCGACAGGACCCGCCGTCGAGGCGCTGGAATCGCCCCCGGAGTCACCGACCCGAGCGATCGGGGTCCCGATCGAAACCGTCTCGCCCTCCTTGACGAGGATCTCGCTCAACGTCCCCGCGACATCGGATTCGTAGGCCATGTTCGCCTTGTCGGTCTCGATCTCGACCAGCTCCTCGCCGACCGCGATCTCGTCCCCCTCCTGCTTCAGCCACTGGAGGATCGTGCCCTCCTCCATCGAGTCCGAGAGCCTCGGCATCACCACGTCGGCCATCAGATCGAGCCCTCCATGGTCGCCAGCGCGGCCTTTACCACGTGCTCCTCATGCGGGATCGCGGCCTGCTCGAGCCGGCGCGAGTAGGGCATCGGCACGTCGGCGCCGGTGACCCGCTGAACCGGCGCGTCGAGGTGGTCGAAGGCCTGCTCGGTGATCAGGGTCGCGATGTTCGCGCCGACGCCGCCGTGGGGCCATCCCTCCTCGACGATCACGGCGCGGTTGGTCTTGCGCACCGACTCCAGGATCGTGTCGAGGTCGAGCGGCCGCAACGTGCGCGGGTCGATCACCTCGGCCTCGACCTCGTGCTCCTTCGCCAGGATGTCGGCCGCCTTGCCGGCCGTGATCGCCATCCGCGAGATGCCGACGATCGTCACGTCGTCGCCCTCCCGCCGGATCGCGGCATGGCCGAAGTCGACGAGGTGGTCGTCGCCGTCGGGCACCTCGCCGCGCTGGCCGTAGAGGTACTCGTGCTCGATGAAGATCACCGGGTTGTCGTCCCGGATGGCCGACTTGAGCAGGCCCTTGGCGTCGGCCGGCGTGCTCGGGATCGCGACGAGCAGGCCCGGCACGTGCAGGTAG
>DASUUD010000143.1:0-6075 GCA_036374255.1 Solirubrobacterales bacterium
GTCCGGGCGCTGCACCCGGGAGACGAAGCTGGGCATCACCTGCTGCAGCTCGCCCAGGATCATGCCGCCGTACTCGCGGGCCTCGGGCAGAGGCGAGGCCATCAGCCGCAGCAGCAGCTGCTCGTAGGCCTGGCCGCTCGCGAAGATGCCGACGTGGCTGAGCGTCGCGGCGGGCAGGAGGCCGCGCAGCAGGTCGAGCGCCTTGGCCCGGATCGAGAGCTGCCAGGCTTTCTCCGGCTCCTCGCCGCGGGGCCAGCGCTCCGCCGCCCAGGACTCGACCGCCCGCAGCGAGCGGGAGTAGATCGAGAACAGCTCGTCCATCGCGGCTCCGAACTCGGGCCCCAGCTCCTCGTCGCGGTAGTGGCGATAGCCGCCGCCGGCGTCCTCGGGGAGAGGCTTGTCGTAGGGGATGTAGCGGGTCGACTGCTCCAGGTACGCGGCGAGGCGACCCCGCTGCAGCAGCTTCGTGAGCACGTTGGAGACCCACTCGCAGGCGATGTGGGCGCCGCCCACCTGGGCGATCGAGTCGTCCCCGTAGCCGAGGAAGACCCGCTCGTAGAGCTTGGCCGCGCGCTCGCCCTCCGCCCCGTCGAATGGTCGCTCGCCGGCGGGGACGTCGCCCGCGAACTCCTCGAGGAAGAGGCGGCGCACGGTGCCGGAATAGCGCGAATAGCGGGCAAAAAGCGCCCCCTTCACGGTCTCGGGGAGGTTGACCAGCGCGAACACCGGCCGGTCGAGGTTGGTGAAGTGGGGGGCGAGCAGTTCCCGCTCCTCCGCGGTGAATTCCTCGACCGGGTAGCGCACCATCGCATCGTAGCCGCGAACTCCGACGGGCCCCGACCGCGGCGCTCCCGATCCCCTCGCCTCGCCGCGTGGTTCCTTTGTCGCAAGATGCTGGTCTAAGGAGCCGCGCGAGGGGGAGGAGCGCCCATCAGCTCGACCCGGTGGTCGCCCGGCATCGTGACGAAGGCGCGCGGCTCACCCCACAGCTCGCGGTGCCGCTCCGGCTCGTGCCCGGCCGCCTCGAGGGCGGCGAGGGTCGCCTCGAAGTCCTCGACCACGACCGCCGGGTGACCGAGCGCGGGCACAGTGGCCGCCTCGTTGTGGATCAGGTGGATCTGGGTTCCATCCCGTTCGAGCCAGGTGACGTAACCGCCCAGCTCCTCCGGTGCCTCAACTCGCTCGAATCCGAGCAGCTCCCAGCAATCCGCGCAGGCCTCGACCTGATCCGGTGGAACCTCGATCGAGACATGGTGGAGCACCGCGCCAGCATATGGCGAGCGGCTCAGAGCAGCAGCGAGCCGAGCGCTGCCAGCACGACGATCCCGGTCGACCAGGTGACCGCCTCGGCGGTGATCTCCATATCGAGGCCGTACGCGTGGGCGACGACCATCGAGTTGATCCCGGTAGGCATCGCGGCGAGCAGCAGGTAGGCGGCAGGGAGGTCCACGACCGGCGCGGCGAGGAGGATCAGCAGCGCGGGCGCCACGGCGAGCCGGGCGCCCACCGCCAGCGCCACGGGGCGGGTGAGAGGCGGCGGCATCGGCAGCCGTCCCTGCTCGGCGTTCTCGGCGAGCGTTGCGCCGACCGCAAAGAAGCCGATCGGCAGGATCGCGATCACGATGCCCTGCGAGAGGTCGACGAGCAGGTCGGGGGCCAGCGCCTCCGGCGCCAGCAGACCCGCGATCGCCGCGTAGAGGGGGGGGTTGCGGGTGAAGAAGGCGCGCACCCGCTCCGATGGCCCTTCGCCCGCCCTGGTGCCGAAGGCGGCGCCGACCGCGAAGGCGCCCAGCAGCAGGCTGGGACCGGAGACGAGCACGTCGTAGAGCACGGCGGTCGAAAGCTCGTCGCGACCGAGCAGGGCGATCGTCATCGGGTAGCCGAGATAGCCGCTGTTGATGCAGAGCTCCCCGTTGACCACCGCGCCCGTGCGGGGGCGGGAGAGCTCCAGGGCGCGGCTCGCCACCCACCAGGTGAACAGCGCGGCGAGCGAGACGCTGAGTATGCCCAGCACGAGGCCAATTCCGTGCTCGACATCGAGCTCGCTGCCGGCGAGGTTGAAGAAGATCACGGGCGGGATCAGCACGTAGAGCATCAGCACCAGCGAGCGGCGAGCGGCGAGGCCGGCGCCCTGCGGCCAGCGGCGCTCCGACCAGACCCCCACGGCGACCGAGACGACGATCGCGCCGGTTGTGAGGAGGACACCCACGCGAGGACCCTTTCAGGTCGCGATTTGCGCCGGCCCCGGACGCGAAGCGGAGGAGGCGGCTGCCTATGAGTACAGCGCCTCGATCTCCTCGGCGTACTTCTCTTCGATCGGCCTGCGCTTCAGCTTCATGGTCGGGGTCAGCTCGTCGCCGCCCGGCTCCCACTCGGCGTGCAGGACCCGGTAGCGCTTGATCTGCTCGACGCGGGAGAGGCGCTGGTTGGCGCCGGCCACCGCCGACTCGATCTCCTCGGCGATCGCGGGGTCGTCAGCAGCGCCGCCGCCGCGGGCCGCGAGGGTTTCGGGATCGAGCGTGATCAGCGCCACGTTGTACGGGCGGTTGTCGCCGATCGCCACCGCCTGGGCGATCAGCGGCGTCGCTCCCCTCAGCTTCGACTCGATGTTGGCGGGCGACATGTTCTTGCCCGCCGCGTTGATGATCAGCTCCTTCTTGCGGTCGACGATCCGCAGGTATCCCTCCTCGTCGAACTCGCCGATGTCCCCGCTCAGCAGCCAACCGTCCTCGGTGAACGTCTCGGCGGTCCGCTCCGGCATGTTGCGGTAGCCCTTCATCACCACCGGGCCGCGCACCATCACCTCGCCGTCCTCGGCGAGTCTCACCTCGATGCCGGGGAGCGGCGGCCCGACCGTCCCGGACCGCACCCGGCCGGGCGGGTTGACGGTGGCGACCGCCGTGGTCTCCGACATTCCCCATAGCTCGCAGATTTCGATTCCCATCGCGAGGAAGAACTCGAGCACCTCGGGAGGCGTCGGCGCCGCTCCAACCAGGAAGTACTCCACCTCATCCAGCCCGAACATCGAGCGGATCTTCGAGAAGACCAGTTCGTCGGCGCGCTCCCACTCCGCCCGCAGCTCCTCTGGAACCTCGCCGGCCATGTATGCGGCGACCCGGCGCCGGCCGACCTCCATCGCCCATTCGGCCGCCTGACGTTTCTCGGTGTCGGGCTCGCCGGCCATCCCGGCCTCCAGCGCCGCCTTCAGTTTCTCCCAGATACGCGGCACCCCGCCCCAGATCGTCGGCCTCACCTCCATCGAGTAGGCGACCATCTCGCGCGGGTCGGGGCAGCAGTGCATGCATCCGCCGTAGACCATCTGCCCGTAGAGCTGCGCCCAGCGGTCGGCGATGTGGGCGCTGGGCAGGAAGGAGATGCTGCGAGGGCCCGGGGTGATCGGGAACACCTGATCGCAGGCCCGCCACTGGCTGATCATGTTGCCGTGGGTGATCTGCACGCCCTTGGGGGGCCCCGTGGTGCCGGAGGTGTAGATCAGACAGAGCACGTCGTCGGGCTCGACCGCCCGCCAGCTTCGGTCGAAGTCGAAGCCCGGATCCGCCATCCCCTCCAGCTCGTCGAGCGAGATCGTCCCCTCCGGCGCCTCGCCGTCGATCACGACGATGTGCTCGAGGCCCTCGACCCTGCGGCGCACCTCCAGGACCCTGTCAAGGAAGGCCTGCTCGGTGACGATCACGCGGTTCGCCGCGTCGGCGACGACGTACTCGATCTGCTCCGGCGAGGAGGTGTTGTAGACGGAGAAGCAGGTTGCCCCGAGGTGCATCGCGGCGCAGTCGGTGAGCACGAACGCGGGCCGGTTGACCAGCATGAAGCCCACCGTGTCACCGCGGCCTACGCCCAGGGCGGCGAGCCCGGCGGCGCGGCGGCGAACCAGGTCGGCGTAATCGGAGTAGCTCGCCTCGTAGTCGCTGTCCTTCAGCCGCAGGGCGGGCGAATCGGCCCACTCGGCCGCAGTGGTCTGGAACGCCTCGCACATCGTCTCGGCTGCGAGCGCCTTCGGCCGAGAGTTGACCTCCGCGTCGAGTGCTTTCGGCCGAGAGTTCATCGTCTGACCATAACCGCACCCTCGCGCGGGTGGTGTCGATTTGGGGGACCGTCCCGAGGAGGCGGCACGCCGCCCCCGCAGGGACGGTGGCGCCAAATCGGCGGCAGGACCCGCCGCGTCGGTGGCCTTATGTCAGAAAAGGGACGAGCCGGCGTGCTCGGCGAACTCGACCAGCGGCTGCGGGACGATCCCGAAGAAGACCGCCGCGGCCGCCGCGAGCAGCGCGGGCACGACCAGGTAGAGCCGCCGTCCGGCGTCCGGATCGATCGGGTCGGCCTCCGGCGCCGCCCCCGCGATGACCGGACGCCGGGCGGCCTCGCCGCCGGGGCGCATCCACATCGTCGCCACCACCCGCAGGTAGTAGGCGAGAGAGACCATTGTCCCGACCGCGATGAAGACGGCGAGCCAGGTGTAGTCGCCTTCGACCAGTGCCTCGATCAGGTAGAGCTTGCCGATGAAGCCTGCCGTCGCCGGCAGCCCGGCCAGGGCGAGCATCGAGATTGTCAGCGGCCAGGCGAGCAGCGGCCGCTCGCGGCCCAGGCCCTGGACGGCGCGAATGTCGTCGGCGTGGGCCGTCTCGCGCTCGCGGGCGACGATCACCGCGAAGGCGGCGAGGTTCATGAAGGCGTAGGCGACCAGGTAGAAGACCAGCGCGTTGACGCCGGCCTCGCTGGCGACGACGAGGCCGCCGAGGATGTAGCCGGCCTGGGCCACGCCCGAGTAGCCGAGCAGCCGCTTCAGCGAGTCCTGGCCCAGCGCTCCCACATTGCCGATCACGATCGAGACCGCGGCGAGCACCGCGAGGGCGGGCTGCCAGTCGCCCGCCTCGCCGATCAGCGCGACGTCGAAGAAGCGGACGAAGACCGCGAAAGCGGCTGCCTTGGTCGCCACGGCCATGAACGCCGTCACCGGCGTCGGCGCCCCCTCGTAGACATCCGGCGTCCACTGGTGGAAGGGCGCGATCGAGGCCTTGAAGGCGAGGCCGACCGCGGAGAGCGCGATGCCGACCAGGATCAGCGAGTCGCCGCTCAATCCCTCGCGGCCGATCCCGGTCGCGATCCCGGCGAAGTCGGTCGAGCCCGAGCCGCCGTAGATGAAGGCGAGCCCGTAGAGCAGGGTTGCCGAGCCGAGCGAGCCGATGATCAGGTACTTGAGGCCCGACTCCAGCGACTGCTCGCGGCGCAGGTTGGTCGCGCAGAGGATGTAGAGCGGGATCGAGAGCGTCTCCAGCGCGATGAAGACGGTGACCAGGTTCTGCGCCTGGGCGAGCAGCACCATTCCCAGCAGCGAGCCGAGCAGCAGCGCGTGGTACTCGCCGGATCCGGCCTGCTCCGCGGCCGGCTCGCGGATCGAGAGCAGCACCGCGAAGGCGGCGCTGAGGACCGCGACCAGCGAGATCGCGATCGCCAGATCATCGATCCGCAGTGCACCGGCGACCAGTTCGTGCGGGTCGTTCCACTGCCAGATCAGCAGGCCGGCCGTCGCGGCGAGAACGATGAGGGTCAACCCGGCCGCCCTGCGGCGCAGCGGGCCGATCACCGAGCTCAGCAGCACCACGCAGACGCCCGCGGTCAGTGCGATGACGGGCGAGAGCCCGGCGTAATCGATGTCGGGTGCGCTAAAGGTCACCGTCGCACCACCGCCTCCTGCTGGGTTGCCGCAACGCTCTCCCGCACCGACTCATCGGTGCGCTCGAGGATCAGCTGCGGGTACAGGGCGAGGCCGATGATGCAGAGGACGAGGGGTACGAGGACGGCCCCGTCGCGCAGGCCGATCTCGCGCGAGGCGATCGCCTCGGGCTTGCGGTTGTGCATGGTGCGCTGGTAGAGGCGCAGCGCGTAGTAGGCGGCCATCGCAACGCCGGAGGAGGCGACGATCGCGAAGACGATCTTCTCCTGGAAGAGCCCGTTGAGGATGTAGAACTCGCCGATGAAGTTGGCCGACCCCGGCATCGCCAGGGTCGCCAGGGTGACGATCAGGAAGAGCGCCGCCAGGACCGGCGCCCGCGCCGC